>DATFAJ010000375.1:0-2147 GCA_035254745.1 Candidatus Methylomirabilota bacterium
CGGTCAGCACCAGCGACAGGGCTACCGCGACCGCGCCGCCGTGGGAGCGGGGCGAGGCGCGGCGCCACCAGCCGAGAGCGCCCAGGAGCGCGAGGCCCGCCAGCAGCAGGAGCCCGGCGGGAAGGGCCGTGTGCGACAGGCCGCCGGGCGCGACGGAGTGGGCGACCTCGTGGGCGTGCAGGTCGTCGAGGCGGGGTGTTCCCGCGTGCGCCCGGACCGGGGCCATCGCGAGCAGGAGCGCGATCAGGCCCAGCGCGGTGAGGGGTCGCCCGCTCGGATGACGATCCATGGCTGATTCGGGTCACTGTGCTGGAGGGCCCGGGGCTTGTCAAGGTCGCGCCCGGCGGCGCGCGAAGGCGTCCCGGGCGACACCGCCCGGGACGCCCCTCGAGATCCCGACGCCGGCTAGAAGCGGTCGGGGAGCTGCTGCACGATCGCCTCCGCCAGCGGGTCGGCGATCATCTGCATGTGGCCCGCGCCGGTGCGCTCGGCCGTGAAGGCGCGGGACTGATCGTTCGCGGCCTGGGCGTCGATCACGTCCTTGAGGGTCACCACGTGGTGCTTCACCAGGTCCGCCACGACCGCCTTCGGCAGGTTGGGGTTCGCCCCGGAGAGGAAGGCGCCGAAGTCCTGCGTGTAGCCGATCAGCTCGTTGACCGCCCGGTCCTGCTTGGCCCGATCGCCCGTGGCCTTGCCGATCGTGTAGTCGACCACCATGCCGATGTGCCGGCGCCAGAGCGGGAGGAACGTCTTCTCGGCGTCCGGCCCGTAGACCGACCCGATGGCCTTCGAGATCGCCACCGAGTTGGCGTCGAGGGCGCCCGCCGCGGCCTTGAACTCCGCGTCGCGTCCGCCCAGCGCCGCGCGGGTGGCGGCGGAGGCCAGGTAGACGTGCTCGCGCAGGGCCAGGTTGAGCGCGGTCCGGAGCCTGGCGGCGGGCGAATCGGAGGCGCCCGGGATCCGGTCGGGGAACTGCCGGACGATCGCACCCGCGAGCGGATCGGCGATCATCTGCATGTGGGCCGCGCCGGTGCGGAGCGCGGTAAAGGCACGATCCGGGTCCTTCGCAGCCTGGGCGTCGATCACCGCCTTGAGGGTGAGCACGTGGTGCTTCACCAGATCGGCGACCACCGACTTGGGCAGGTTCGGGTTCGCCCCGGAGAGGAAGGCCCCGAAGTCCTGCGTATAACCGACCAGGTCGTCGACCGCGCGGTCCTGCCTGGCGCGGTCGCCGGCGGCGCCGCCGACCGTGTAGTCCACCACCATGCCGATGTGCTTGCGCCAGAGCGGCAGGAACGCCTTCTCGGCGTCCGGCCCGTAGACCGAGCCGATGGCCTTCGCCACGTCCACCGAGTTGGCGTCGAGCGCGGCGGCGGCCGCCTCGAACTCGGGCTGTCGCCCCGCGAGCGCCGCATTGGTGGCGGCGGCGGCCAGGTAGACGTGCTCGCTCAGCAGCGCGTTGAGCCCCACCCGCAGGCCCGCGGCCGGGGTGGCCGAGGTCGGAGCGTTGAGCCGGGCCGCCCGGACATCGCCGACGCCGGTCGCGGTCACCGCGACCAGGGCGAGCCCGCCGATCAGTCGCTTCAGGATGTGTCGCATGGCTTGTCTCCTTTTCGTGTTCGCTGCCATCTACTTCACGCGGATCTCGCCGCGCATGGACTGGTGCCGGCTGCAGAAGTACGGGTAGACGCCGGGCTGATCGAGCCGCACGCTCCCGGTGGCGCCGCGGCCGTCGAGCGGCATCTCGAAGCGCCCGTCGCGCTGCTCGGGCGTGCCCGACGTCACGGTGTGGGTGATGTCGTCCTGGTTGGTCCAGGTGAGCCGGGTCCCGGCCTTGACCTCGATCTGCCCGGGCTTGAACTGAAAGAGCCGGACGGTCACTCCGTCCTGCGCGCGGGCCGGCGACGCCACGGCCTGCGTCAGCGTCCCCACCGCCAGGGCCAGCGCGATCCTGCCGATCACGGGTGTGCTCATCGTGCCCTCCTGCCCACCATCTACGGCGCGGGGAAGGCTTTGGATTGGGCGGGGGGCGAGGCGAGGAGCGGCGGAAGGACGTGCGGGGCGGCCGCCGCCGAGTAGATTACGAGCGGCGGAGGGCGATCGGATCTACGGCCGAGGCGAGCGGGCTACGTGGAGCGGTAGTTCGT
>DATFAJ010000376.1:0-18553 GCA_035254745.1 Candidatus Methylomirabilota bacterium
AGAATGAGCTGTTCAGCGGGGTCTCGTGCTCGAGCCCCGGGCTCGGCATGCTCCGCCGCAGGCGATCGAAGAACAGGCGAACGTCGTGGCCGACGGTCTTCACCGCGTCGCAGATGTCGTAGTTCGGTCGGCGGTCACGCACGTGCGTGGGGGCGCGACTCGGGGGCGACCCGGACGAGCCGGCCCGCGCCGCGACGACGCCGATCGACGGATAGTTCGTCCAGTAGCTGTGAACGGCCTCGGGAGCGGGTCGCGGCTCCTCGACGCCGAATCGGACGCCGGCGGCGCAGCGGTCCCGCATCCAGCCGAGGTGCGCGCGGTGAAGCGACTCGGGTCCGCTTCGAAAATCCGGGAGCCACAGCACGACGCCGATCTTGTTGCGCGCCGCCGCGTCCAGGGCCCGGTCCAGGACGGCCTGGTCCGCGGCGTGTCGGTCGGGCTCGGAGGGCTCGAGCTCCACCTCGAAGGCCAGCACGCCGCGTCCCTTGTTCTCCGGGCGGGTGGCCCACTCGGCGGAGACGGTCTCGACGAGGCCCGCCACCAGGGCCTTCGCCTGGCTGCGCTGCTGGGCGTCGAGGACGAGCACGAGCGGATATCGGTCGGGCGGCAGGACCCGGCCGGGGAACCAGGAGGGCAGCAGCGTCCAGAGCCGCGCCCTGACGTAGCTGATGGCGAAGTGGGTGCGGTTGTCCACCGCGTGGAACTTGGGCCAGGACTCCACCACGACCAGGGCCGAGGCGATGGTCGTCGCGAGCAGCAGGTGATGGAGGAAGGTGTAGAGGTGCCGCCGGTGCTCCGGTCGCACGACGTCGAGGTCTCCGAGGGAGAATCAGGCGGGCAGAGGGGAGGGGCGCCCGCAGCGGAGGAACCGGCCCCGTCCGGGTGCGGCCAGCAGCTTGCCCTCCTCGACGACGACCTCGCCACGCGAGAAGACGAGGGTCGGCCACCCGCGCACCCGCATGCCCTCGTAGGGCGTGTAGTCGCAGGCGGAGTGCAGGAGGTCGGCGGTGATGACGACCTCGCGGTCCTGGTCCCACACGACGAGGTCGGCGTCGGATCCGACCGCGATCGTGCCCTTCCGCGGGTAGAGGCCGTAGATCCGGGCCGCGTTGGTCGCGGTCAGCGCCACGAACGTCCGGAGGTCGATGCGACCCGTGCCGACGCCCTCGGAGAACAGCAGAGGCATCCGGGTCTCGACGCCGGGGATGCCGTTCGGGACCTGCGTGAAGGAGGCGCCGACGCCGTGGCGCTTCTTGCCCTGGGGGTCGTCGAAGCGGAAGGCGGCGTGATCGGAGGAGACGACCTGGAAGACGCCCGAGGCGAGGCCCTGCCACACCGCCCGCTGGCTCGCCTCGTCCCGTGGCGGAGGGCTGCAGATGTACTTCGCCCCCTCGAAGCCGGGCGCGTGCAGGTGGTCGGCGGTGAGGACGAGGTATTGAGGACAGGTCTCGGCCAGGATCTTGAGGCCCCGGCCGTGGGCCCAGCGGATCTGCTCGACCGCGTCCGCGCTCGAGACGTGAACCAGCAGGATGGGCGCACCGACGATCTCGGACATGGTGATGGCGCGGTGCGTGCCCTCGCGCTCGACCGCCTGCGGGCGGGAGACCGCGTGGAAGTAGGGCGCGGTCTTGCCCTGTCGCTCCAGCTCCTCGGTGAGCCACGCGATACAGTCGGAGTTCTCGGCGTGGACCATGACCATGGCGCCCTCGTGCCGCGCCACCGCGAGCACCGCGATGATCTGGCGGTCGCTCAGCTTGAGCGCCTTGTAGGTCATGTAGATCTTGAACGAGGTGTAGCCCTCCCGGATCAGGGCCGGCAGCTCGTCGCGCAGCGCCGCCTCGGTCGGGTCGGCGATGATCAGATGGAAGGCGTAGTCGATCACCGGCTTGCCCGCGGCCCGCCGGTGGTAGTCGGCGACGGCGTCCCGGAGGCTCTGCCCCTGGAGCTGGCAGGCGAAGGGCACGACGGTGGTCGTGCCCCCGTGGGCGGCCGATACCGTGCCGGTCAGGAAGTCGTCGGCCAGGGTGACCGAGTCACGCATCGGCTGGTCGAAGTGGCAGTGCGTGTCGATCCCGCCGGGCGTCACGTAGCGTCCCGCCGCGTCGATTTCCCGGCGCGCCGGGCCGAGGCCTCGGCCCAGCGCGGTGATGACGCCGTCGGTGATGCCGAGATCGGCCTCGAAGACGTCCGCCGCCGTGACCACCACCCCGTTCCTGATGATCGTGTCGAACTCCGCCATGAGCGATCTCCTCGCCTCCTCGATGGGAACGCGCCGAGGATGACCGGCCCGAGACCCGTCCGCAAGTGGCCGCCGGTCGGCCGGGTCCACCCGGACCCCGACCAAGGTCCAATGGCGCACGCGCCCGGTCGGGCCTATGCTGGTAACAGGGAGGTCCGTGAGGAAGCGTGGACAAGCAGCTCGTCGGAGTGTCGTTCGAGGTGTCCGAGGCCGGACCAACGACCTGGACCCTGAGGACGAACATCGCGCACTACCAGTACGGCGGCATCACCGAGCCGGATCACACGTGCAAGCGACCGCGATCCCTCATGGTCGGCGATCGCGTGGCGGTCCAGCGAATTGCAGAGCCGAGCAAGGACGTGATCGTTCGTGGGCCATGCGGTTGCAAGCATCTCCTGTACGCCCTGCGCACCTGATGTCCTTCGCGTCACCCGGAGGTGGAACGATGGACTACAGCATGAGCGAGAGACTGGTGCGGCAACGACTGCGGGACAACAAGGGCCGGGCCTACTGCGCCGACTGCATGGCGAAGGACCTGGGGCGGAATCCCGATGAGCTCAAGGCAGCCATCGAGGCCCTGGCGGTCCGCGAGCGCTTCGTGGCCGCCCCCTGCGCCTGCGGAGCGCCCGGTCTTATCTACCGCTGGTAGGCCCCGCGCCTACCGGCCCGGGTCGACCCGGCGGGACGCGAGGGCTCCCCGAACCGCCCTCGTGAGATCGTGGGGCGTGAAGGGCTTCTGGAGGAAGGCTCGAGCCGGGTCGCCGGGACGAGTGGAGCCGACCGCCTCGTCCGTGTACCCGGACATGAACAGCACCGCCAGCCCGGGACGGGTCTCCGCCAGCCGCGCGGCCAGCTCCGGCCCGCGCATGGCCGGCATCACCATGTCGGTCAGGAGCAGATCGATGACCAGGCCCGGGCGGTCGCTCACCGTGAGGGCCTCGAGAGGGTCGGCGGCCTCCACCACGGTATAGCCGGACTCGTGCAGGAGCTCCGAGGTGAGCCGGCGGAGATCCTCGTCGTCCTCGACGAGCAGGACGGTCCCGGAGCCCCCCACGAGCTCCGGATGGGATTGGGACCGGCCCGCGGCCGGGCCGACCTGGTCCGGAACCCGCGGCAGATAGACCGTGAAGGTCGTGCCGCGGCCCACCGCGCTGTCGAGCGCGAGATGGCCGCCGCTCTGGTGCACGATGCCATGGACGGTCGAGAGACCGAGCCCCGTCCCCTTGCCCGGCTCCTTGGTCGTGAAGAACGGCTCGAAGATCCGCGCCATCGTAGCGGGGTCCATCCCGCAACCGGTGTCGCGAATGCTCAGCGTGACGTACTCGCCGGGAGGCACGTTCCGGTCCAGCCCCCGGCGTCCGGCGTCCGGCACGGTGTGGGTCGTGGTCTCGATGGTGAGGGTCCCGCCCTCCGGCATCGCGTCCCGGGCGTTCACGACCAGGTTGACGATCACCTGCTCGATCTGACCCGGATCGGCCATGACCCGGCCCGCGTCGTCGGTCGAGACGATCACGATCTCGATGTGCTCGCCGATGAGGCGCCTCAGGATCGGGGTCACGCCGGCCACCAGCGCCTTGAGATTGATCGGCTTCGGCTCGAGCACCTGCTTGCGGCTGAACGCGAGGAGCTGCCGGGTGAGGTCGGCGGCCCGCTGCGTGGTGGACTGGATCAGGTCGACGTCCTTGCGCGCGGGATCGTCGGGCCGCATCCGCATGAGGAGCAGGCTGCTCCGCCCCCCGATGACCGTCAGCAGGTTGTTGAAGTCGTGGGCGATCCCGCCCGCGAGCTGGCCGATCGCCTCGATCTTCTGGGACTGGGCGAGCTGGGCCTGCGCCTGCTGCAGCTCCACGTACGAGGCCTTGAGCTTCTCGACGAGCCGGGCCTGTCCGAGCGCGATCGCGAGCTGGGTCGCCACCTCGCGCGCGATGCTGACCTGCTCGTCGGGGAACTGCGCCTGGTCTCCGCCGAAGCTCACCGATCCGATCAGCTCGCCGGCGGTGATCATCGGGACGACCATGTACACGTGGACGCCCGAGGAGAGCAGCGCCTCCGCCTCGGGGCTCGGCGGCAGCGACCGGACGTCGACGATCTGCGGCTCCCCGCGGCGGAGCGCGTCCAGGTCGCCCGCGAGGCGCAGCGGGTAGCGGACGCCGGGGCCCCGGTGGATGCGGTGACGGCCGACCGCGGCGAGCCACTCGACCTCGCCGGCCGCCCAGTCGAACAGGTTCACGATCGCGCGGGGGACGCCGAGGAGATCCCGGAGCCGCCACAGCACCGCCTCCGCGATCGCGGCGGGAGCGGTCTCCGCGATGATCGCGAGGTCGATGTCGTGCAGCATGCGCAGTCGCTCGGCCTGCTTGACGAGCGCCTCCCGCGTCCTCGCGTTGCTGATGGTGAGGGCCGCCTGATCCGCAAACCGCTGCAGGAGATCGATCTCCCGCTGGCTGAAGGTCCGCGGCTCGTCGCTGCCCACCGAGAGCACGCCCATGACCCGACCGGCCGCGCGCATGGGGACCGCCAGTCCGGCGACGATGCCGACCGCGACGTTGCGGGCGCGCAGCTCGGGAGTCTGGTCGAAGCGCTCGTCGATCCGGATGTCGCTTGTCCAGGCGGGGCGCCCGTCGATCGCGGCCCGCCCGACGAGCCCGGCCCCGGCCGGAACGACGCCGCCCGTCCCCGCGTACTCCTTGGCGCGACCGGCCAGGGCGATCGGCCCCAGGTCTCCGTCGGGTCGAAAGAGCCGGATCGCGGAGCTGTGGACGCCCAGGAGGCCGAGGACGCTCTCGGCGATGCGCTGGGCCACCGCGGCGTGGTCCAGGCTCTGTCCGATGAGGCCGGCGACGAGCGCGAGCTCGTCGGCCTCGTACCGCTGCTGCGCGAGCTCGGCCCGGAGCTGAGCGTTCTCGGCGACCACGGCGGCCTGATCGGCCAGCGCGGTGAGGAGAGCCAGGTCGCGGTCGGTGAAGCGGCGGCCGGTCTGGTCGGCGACGACGAGGCTTCCCGCCACCGCGCCGCGCACGCGGATCGCGCCGGCCGCGCGCGCGCCGCTCCGCCGATCCTGGATCATCCGGCGGGCGGGCGGGTCGAGCCGACACGCCGATTCTGCCAGGACGTCGACCGTGCCGCGCGCCGGGTCGGCCGGGGAGAGAAGGCGGCTCCACGCGACATCCGCGTCCACCGAGGCGGCGGTCGTCTCGGTCGGAGCATCCGGCCCCGCGGAGGCCACGCGACCGAAGGTGGTCCCGTCGAGCCGGTAGACGCGCGCGTGGTGCCCACCGAGAAGCTGGAAAGCCAGGCCCGCGATCTTCTCCGCGACCCGGATGAAGTCGCGATTGCCCGCGTGCTCGGTCCCGAGCGGAGACGGGGTGCCTTCCCCCATGACTTCAGGGTATTACACCGCCATTTCAAAATCCGCCGGTATTCGTGGCCGGGCCGGCGGTCCCGATCGCTCGCGGGGCCGCTAGCGCACCACGCCCTGGCGCGCGCGTGTGAGCCACACCAGGTCCAGATCGCTGTCGGTCCAGCCGTGGGAGCGGAGGTGGGCGACCCACGCGCGCACGTCGGCGGCCGAGACGATGTCGGTACCGGCGTCGACCTCGACACGGCTGGCGCAGGGCAGGCGTCCAGGGAGCGACGGAGACAGCGGGCGATCGTTGATGGGCATCTCGGGCATCCTCGATGACGGACCGGCATGGCTACGAGGCGAGGACGGAGAGGACGGCGGGGGCGCCAGTACCGGCCGATCTCCTCGGGAGGAGAGGAGGCAACTATAGCGCAAGCGCGGCCCTTGCGGGGGGCGAATCGAACGCCGCGCGCCATTCGGAGCTTGACCGATGAGGGGACTCGAGATATAACGTGAAGGGCACAATATTTCTTATATAAGAAGTCTCCCTTCCATCCCGACGCCACCGCTGGCGTGGAGGACCTCCGACCGATGCCGGCCACGATTCTGAGCGTCGGAGACTTCGTCCGGCGGGTCGTCGACAGTCTCCTCCGCGGCGAGTGCCGGGGCGCCTTCCTCTGCGCGCGCTGCCTCGTCAAGCTGACCCGGGATCACCTGGACCGCCGCTACACCACGCGCGAGGTCGTGCGCGCGATGGACGACGTCTTCCGCGCCCCCGGTCGGATCACCCACGCGCTGACGTCCACGTGCGTGGCCTGCGCGAGTCGCACGATGCCGTGCCTCGGGGTGCCGAGCCCGTGATCGTCACCTACACGACCGAGGGCTTCATCCGGCGCGCGGTCGACCGGGTCCTCGGCGGCGCCTACCGGGGCCGCGGCGTCTGTGCCTCCTGCCTCGTGGGGATGGCGCTGGAGCGCCTGCACGCGGGGTGGCGGAGGTCGGAGGTCGAGGGCGCGATGGAGAAGGTCTTCAAGACGCCCGGGCCGCTCAGCCGCATCCCGATCGGGCCGTGCGCGCGCTGCCGGCGATCGATGCCGTGCCTGCTCGGTGGCCGGGCCGGTGAGGTGGCCGAGCGACCGTCCGGACCCGCGTGATGCTCGGCGAGGAGCTGGCCCGCTGTCACGTGGGCGCGATGCTGCGGGAGCTGCCGGGTCGGTACTACTGCGCCCGGTGCCTGGCCGGCCTGGTCGAGGCGGCGGCGTGGACGAGGCGGGACGCGCGCCGGGCCATCGCGGTGCTCTTTCGCTGGCCGATCGGACTCACGATCGCGATGGGCGGACGGCGGCGGCCGTGCCGAGGCTGTGGCCAGATCGGCGGAGCGCGGCTCGGCGCGCTGAAGAACATCCACGTACATGCTTGATCCCCGAAAGGTGGAGGTGGCGATGTTCGAGGACAAGGCCCGGGTCCTGCTCGTTCTCCCTCAGGAGGTCCTGGATCGGGCGCGCGTGTTCACGGGAGAGGCGATCACCAAGCTGAAGGGCCCGGTGAGCCTGCAGATGGTGCTGCGCGCCCTCATCGACGAGGGGTTGAAGCGCGGCCGGGACCGGACGCTCGTGACCAACATCGAGGGCCAGATGCGGGCGGTGCGGGCGATCCGGAGCCGGGGGCGGCGGCCCGCCGTCGCCGCACCGCGGAGCAACGGCGCGGGCCGACGGGCGGGGAAGGGCCGGGTCGGGGAGGCCCGCCGGCCGTGATGCCCCGGCGTCACTTCATGGGGGATCGCACCTACAAGGGGGTCACCTATACCCTCCAGCTGGAGGCGATCGAGGACTGCGTGTTCAAGGCGCACGCGAGGCTCCTGCCCTCGGGGCCCGAGGTGTCCTTCGTGGACGAGGCCTCGGACCGGGCGCTGCAGCAGGCCGAGACCGAGATCAAGCAGATCATCGAGCGCCGGGAGGCGAGGGCGGTCGTGCGCGAGCGCCTGCCCGAGCGGAAGTACGGTGACGTGACCTACACGATCATCGTGCGAACCGAGGCGACCCGCGTGGTCACCGAGCTCTACTTCATCCGCGCGAACGCGGTGCAGCGCCGCCCGGGCCCCGGCACCTTCTTCGGCCTCTTTCCAGGCAAGACGAAGGACCGGGCGATCGCGCAGGCGGAGAAGGCCTTCAAGGCCAAGATCGACAAGGAGCGCGCCGACGGCCGGGGCCGCAAGGCCTAGGCGCGAAGGCCGCGGCAGGAATGCGTGAGCCCGGCCTCGGCCTGAGCGTCTGGTGGGACGAGCGCGAGTACCGGGCGTGCGGGGCGTCCCTCGAGTGTCGCGGGCGGTTCATCGTCGGGAAGCTGTTCGATCTCGACACCCGCATGCTCCAGACCGCGTGGCTCGCCGCCTTCGGGCGGCGGCTGCTGGGGCCGCCCGAGATCCAGGCCCACGACATCACCCGGCTCCAGTGGGGCCTGATCCTCTCGCACATGGGCGCCAGCGCGGGCGAGATCGCCGACGTGCAGGCGAGGATGGGACGCGCCTGATCGCCGCGCGCGCCCGCGCACTCCGCGCCCCGAGCTCCGCTCCCGCCGTCCGCCGGTAGTTTCCGAGACCGTCCCCCGCCTTTCGCGTCGATCCCGTGCAAGCGCGTGCGGTGGGCCAGCGTCTGGAGTATTGTGACGGGGTTCACCCCAACGATCTCGGAGGATGGCCGATGGCGAACTCGGCGGGATACCACGAATCAGAAGAGAAGCTCCGACCGGAGACCCAGGACAATCACCGCGCGCTGACCTCCATGCAGGAGGAGCTCGAGGCGGCGGACTGGTACGATCAGCGGGTCGACGCCGCGACCGATCCGGAGCTGAAGGAGATCCTGGCCCACAACCGCGACGAGGAGAAGGAGCACTTCGCCATGCTCCTCGAGTGGTACCGGCGGCGTGACGCCAAGATGGACGCCCACCTCAAGGAGTACCTGTTCACGAGCGGCTCGCTCATCGCCCGGGAGCAGGCCACCGCGGGGGCGGGCGAGAGCGGTGGTGACGCGCCCGCGGGCGGCGGCTCGCTCGGCATCGGCAGCCTGAAGGGAGGGCAGGGGCTATGAACAACCTGAAGCGAGAGCTCGCGCCCCTGTCCACCGCCGCGTGGCACGAGATCGACGCGGAGGCCACCCGCGTGCTCCGGCTCAAGCTGGCCGGCCGGAAGGTCGTCGACTTCGAGGGGCCGCTCGGGCCCACCGGCGCCGCGGTGAACACCGGCCGCCGCGAGCGGCTCGGCGCGGCCCCGGTCCCGGACGTGGAGGCCTCCCGGCGACAGGTGCTCCCGCTCGTCGAGCTGCGCGCGTACTTCGATCTCAACCGTGAGGAGATGGACGCGGTCGAGCGCGGGTCGAAGGACCCGGAGCTCCAGCCGCTGATCGACGCGGCCACCCGCATCGCCTACGCGGAGGACACCGCGATCTTCCACGGCTACGCCGCGGGCGGGATCAAGGGCATCGACCAGGTCACCGCGCATCCGATCCTGCCGATCCCCGACGACTACCAGGCCTATCCTCACAGCATCGCCGAGGCGACGCGCCTCCTGCGGCTGGCCGGCGTCGACGGCCCGTACGCGATCGCGCTGGGCCCCCGCTCCTACACCGGGCTCACCCAGGCGGTGGGCGACGGCGGCTACCCGGTCCTCAACGTCGTCCGCAAGCTGGTGGACGGGCCGATCGTGTGGGCCCCCGCGGTCAAGGGAGCGGTGGTGCTGAGCCTCCGGGGTGGCGACTTCGAGCTGACCGTCGGTCGCGACATCTCGATCGCCTACCAGAGCCACAACGACACGTCGGTGCGCCTGTACCTGGTCGAGACCATGGTCTTCCGCGTGCTCACGCCCGAGGCCGCGGTGGCGCTCGCGCACAAGGACGCCAAGGCATCGCGGAAGGGGTGACCGAGGCGTCGATCGAGCGGCCGGCCGGAGCCCTCTAGCCGGGCGTCGCGCCCGCCGCGGGGTGCTCAGGCGGGCTCGCCCTGTGCGATCACGCCGGCCAGCAGCAGGCGCGCGATCTCGGCCTCCTCGAGGCCCGCCTCGCGAAGCACCTCGGTGGTGTGCTCGCCGATGCCTGGCGCCATGGTGGCGGGCACCTTGTCCTGGCCGCCGATCCACACCGGGCTGCTCACCGTGAGGCGGGCCCCGGCGCGCGGGTCGTCGATGGGCACGAGGGCGCCGCTGTCCCGCATCTGGGCGTCGTGGGGAATGTCGTCCAGCGTCCCGACCACGCCGAAGGCGATGCCGCTCGCCTCCAGGACCCGACGCCAGTCCGCCCAGTCGCGCTCGGCGAACACCGCGTCGAGGATCGCGATCAGGGCCCGGGCGTTGTCGCGGCGGACGGCGGGGGTCGCGAAGCGCGGGTCGGCGTAGAGGTCCGGCCGACCGATCGCGGCGGTGAAGTCCTCCCACCGCCGGCCGTCCGGAGTCAGGGCGATGAGGAACCACCGGCCGTCACGACAGCGGTAGAGATTGCCCAGCGCGTCGACCGCCTCCTCGCGGGGTGGGCGGACCACGGTGCGGGCGCCGCACAGGATGCCCTGGACCGCGATCGCGTTGAGCCAGAGCCCGTTGGCGAGGAGCGACGTCGACACCATGGCGCCCCGGCCGGTGCGCTCGCGCTGGTAGAGCGCGGCCATGATCGCGCCGAACAGCGACATCCCGGTCGGATGGTCGCCCATGCCGGGCAGCGAGCGCGACGGGGGCGCCTCGGGCGACGGCCGGACCAGATCCATGAGCCCGCTGCGGGCCCAGAGCGCGGTGCTGTCGAACCCCGGTCGGCTCGCCTCGGCGCCGCTCTCGCCGTAGGCGGTGATCGAGCCGTAGATCAACCGGGCGTTGAGCGGGGAGAGATCCTCCCAGCGCACGCCGAGGCGGGCCCGCCCGTCGAGCGGCACGTTGGTGACGAACACGTCGGCGCTCCGTACCAGGCGATGGAGCACCTGTCGGCCGTCCTCGGCGCGGAGGTCGAGGGCGAGGCTGCGCTTGTTCCGGTTGTCCACGATCCAGGGGAAGTTGTAGGGGCTGGGCGGGTAGCCCGCGTTGCGAAGCCGGTAGGTGTCGCCGCCGGGCGGCTCGATCTTGATGACGTCGGCGCCGAAGTCGGCCATCGCGGTGGTGGCGACCGGCCCCGCGATGAAGCTCGCGGCGTCGATCACGCGGATGCCGTCGAGCAGCCTCACGGGCGCTCCAGCAGGAAGTCGACGATCAGGTCGCGCACGCACGCGAACATGTCGCTGCCGGTGCTGGTGGCGCAGCCGCGCTCGCGCGCGGCCCGGATCAGCGGGGGCACCGCCGGGACCGTGACCACGTCACCCACGAAGGTGCCGGCGTCCAGGCGCGCCACCTGCACCGGGTCGGGGTCGCCGGGCCGCATGCCGAGCGGGGTGGCGTTGCAGACCAGATCGTGACCGTGCGGGTCGGTGGATCCGATCGTGATCCGCGCGCGCCCGTACGACTCGAGCCGGCGACGAAGGGCGTCGCGGCGGGCCGCGTCGACGTCGTGGAGGGCCAGCTCGGCCACGCCCGCGTCGACCAGCGCGTGGGCGATGGCCGAGCCGGCTCCGCCCGCGCCCACCAGCAGGGCGCGCCGCCCGGCCGGCGCGCCGCCGGCCCGGGTCACCGCCTCGACGAAGCCGGCGCCGTCGCACATGTCGCCGAACCAGCCGCCGGCCGCGTCGCGGCGCATCACGTTGACCGCTCCGATCGATCGCGCGCGGCCGGTGCAGCCGGCGCACGCGGCGGCGGCCGCGAACTTGTGGGGGACGGTCGCGATCAGGCCGTCGACGTTGCGAGCCCGGGTCGCCACCCGGACGAAGTCGGCGAAGTCGACCGCGGCGACGTGGATGGGGACCACGATCGCGTCGACGCCGCGCGCGCGCAGGGCGGCGGTCACGCCCTCCGGCGCCTTCACCTGCGCGATCGGATCCCCGGCGATGAAGACGACGCGGGTCGCCCCGCTGAGCGGTTCGGGCATCTCCTCAGCCCTCGCGCGCGGCTCCCTGCTCGACCGCGTTCCGCAGGAGCGCGGCTCCGCGATAGACGCCGTGCACGAACTTGCTGTAGGGCATCACCACGAACAGGGCCAGGACCAGGCCCAGGTGTACCGCGAGCAGCGTGCCCATCGCGGCGGTCGCGCGCAGGGCGAGGAGCACCAGCCCGGTCACCGCGGTCAGCAGGATGAGGAGGATGAAGGCGAAGTCGGTCCCGAGCAGGCGCGGCGCGCCGGGCTCCGGGTCCGCCGCGATCTTGAACCAGAGCATGCCCGCGGTCCCGACGGTCATGCCGAGGCCGCCGACCGTGCCGAGGAGCACCGGCAGGCTCGCGAGCGGAAAGGGCGAGAGCCGGCCCAGCACGTGCTCGTAGAAGGCGGCGACGGTGGTCGAGGCGAAGCAGAGCGCGAAGCCGTAGAAGAGCGCGTGGTGCAGCCAGCGGCGCGCCTGGGAGAAGCCCTCGTCCTTCTCGTTGCATCCATCGCCGCCGCCATCCAAGTTGCGCAGGGTGGCCACGTCGCCCAGGGCGTGCAGCCACGCCCGCGGGCCGGGGAACGGCCCCGACCCGGTGCCCCGCCAGTAGCGGACCGCGCCCGCGATCAGGGCCAGGACCGAGAAGGAGAAGGTGATCGCCGCCACCCCGACCATGGCCCACGACGGGATCACCACGTAGAATGCCCCCGGCGCGGTGTGCACCCCGTAGAGCACCCCCGGATCGCGGAGCAGGCCGGTCGCGAGCAGCAGCAGCGCGATGCCGAGGGCGACCGCGAGCGCGACCACCGTGCCGTTCCGGCGGAAGAGGCCGGCCAGGAAGCCGGGCCAGGCGTACTCCTCCCAGGTCTCGGCGCGCAGCTCGGCCAGCGTGCGCGGCAGGTTGATGCCGAACTCGTGCGGCGGCGCGTACTGGCACGCGTAGAAGCAGGCGCGGCAATTGTGGCAGAGGTTCGCGAGATAGGTGAGATCGCCGCCCGAGAACTCGCGCCGCAGCTCCATCGCGGGAAAGACGGCACAGAACCCCTCGCAGTAGCGACAGGCGTTGCAGACCTGCATGGCGCGGCTCGCGTCCTGCAGGGCCTCACTGATGCGCATTGGAGCGCGCATGGGCGGCGGCCTCCCGGCCGGCGATCCGGCCGAACACGGTTCCGATGGTCATGCCGAAGCCGGCGAGGTAGCCCTTGCCGAGGATGTTGCCGGCCATGATCTCGCCGGCGGCCCACAGGTTGGTCACCGGCCGGCCGTCCTGCATCAGCACGCGGGCGCACTCGTCGACGCCCACGCCCAGGTAGGTGAAGGTGATGCCGGGGCGGAGCGGGTAGCCGAGGAACGGCGGAGTGTCGATGGCCCGGGCCCAGTGCGTCTTGGCCGGCGTGAGCCCCGCGGTGGCGCAGTCGTCGAGCACGTCGCCGTCGAAGCGGCCCGGCTTCACCGCGGCGTTGAACTCCTTCACGGTCGCCTCGAGCGTGGCGGGATCGAGGCCGAGCGCGCGGGCCAGCTCGCCGATGGAGCCGGCCCGGATCGCCGGGAAGACCGACGGCATGAAGAGCCGCTCCGCCTTGGCGTCGACGATCGAGTAGGCGATCTGTCCCGGCTGCTGCGCCACCAGGCGGCCCCAGATCGCGTAGCGCTTCGGCCACAGGTCCTCGCCCTCGTCGTAGAAGCGCTTGCCGTGACGGTCGACCACGATGCTGAAGGGGATGCAGTCCAGGCGAGTCACGATGCCGCCGTCGAAGCGGGGGGCGCGCGCGTCGATGGCCACCGCGTGGCACTGGGTGGGGTCGCCCACCGCGGCCACGCCCTGGTCCAGGAGGTTCCGCAGGATGCGGCCGCGCGCATAGGGCGTGCCGCGGATGAGGAAGTTCTCGGCCGCCTCGCCCCAGTACTGCTTCAGCCACTCGATATTGCCCTGGAACCCGCCCGAGGAGGCCACGATCGACGTGGCCCTGACCGTCTCGGGGAAACCCTTGCTGCTGAGCACGGCTTCCCGCACGCGGCGGTCCTCGAGGACGAGCGACTGGACCTCGGTGTCGTAGAGGACGTCGACGCCCAGGCGCTCGGCGGTGCGGTAGTAGGCGTTGACGAGGGCCTTGCCCCCGCCGAGGAAGAATGCGTTGGTGCGCGAGAGGTTCAGGGTGCCGGTGAGCGAGGGCTGGAAGCGGACCCCGCGCGCCTCCATCCACGCGGTCGCCTCCGCGGAGGCGCGGATCGTCATGCGGGCGAGCGCCTCGTTGGTGGCGCCCCCGGTCACCCGGCGCAGGTCGTCCCAGTACTCGGCCTCCGCGTAGGCGTCGGTCAACACCGAGGTGGGCGCGGGGTGCATGGCCCGCAGGTTCCGGGTGTGGCGGCTGTTGCCGCCGCGCATCGCCCGGGGCGCGTGCTCCACCAGGAGGACCCGCGCACCCGCCTCGCGCGCGGTGATGGCGGCGCAGAGGGCGGCGTTGCCGCCGCCGATCACCAGCACGTCGTACGGGCGGGACAGATCCGCCATCAGGCGGGCGAGCCCGATCGACCGCGCGGACGGGGAGGGGACTCGGGCATCGCGAGACATCCTCGTCCGCCCCGCGCCGCCTTGTCAAGGCGCCGCCGTCCCTGCGATACGAGGTGGGACCGTCACCCCGCACGCGCCGAGGCGCCGAGCGGGGAGTCTCCCGGAGGCTAGCCCTCCGGGGGCCGGCGGGTCTTCCAGTCCGTGGCCGCCTCGTAGGCCCACCCGATGCGAAGGGCGGTCGCCTCGTCGCCAGCGTGGGCCACGATCTGAAGCGAGAGCGGCAGGCCGTCTGCGGTGAACCCGTTCGGCACCGCGAGCCCGCAGAGCCCCAGGTAGTTCACCGGCCGCGTGAAGTGAGCCGCGGTGCCGCCCTGGTCCGCCTTCTCGATCGGGATCGGCGGCGTCAGCGCGGTCGGGGTCAGCAGGGCGTCGACGTCGGCCAGCGCCGCCTCGACCGCGCGGCGATGGGTCTCGCGCTCCGCGAGCGCGAGCAGGTAGTCGCGCGCCGACACCCCGCGGCCGAGCTGGATGCGCGGGCGCACGTGCGGGTCGACGGGCAGGCTCTCGTCGTCGACCAGGTGGCCGACGAACCGGTAGCCCTCGGCGCCGATGATGCGCCCGGTCGCCGCCGCGTAGTCGCTGAAGCGGTGCGGCAGCGTCACGCGAACCACCTGGGCGCCGAGCCGCGCCAGCGCGTCCACCGAGGCGTCGTAGGCGGAGAGCACCTCGCGATCCACCCCGGTGCGCTCGGCGTCGGGCATGACCGCGACCCTCAACCCTGCGACCCCGCGGCGCAGCGTGGGCAGCGGATCGGCCGCGGTCCACGACAGGGTCTGGGGGTCCCGCGGGTCGGGCCCATTGAGCAGCCGGAAGAGGAGCGCGGCGTCCTCGACCGAGCGCGCCATCGGCCCCGGCGTGTCGAGCGTGAAGGAGAGCGGCAGCACCCCGTGGGTGCTGATGCGTCCCGCCGTCACCTTGAGGCCGACGATCCCGCACCAGCCGGCGGGCAGGCGCACCGAGCCTCCGGTGTCGGTGCCGATGGCGACCGGCGCGAGGCCCGCCGCCACCGCCACCGCCGAGCCGCTGGAGGAGCCGCCCGGCGTGCGATGCACCGCGAGGTCCCACGGGTTCCGGGGCGTGCCCATGTGGGTGTTGGTGCCCCAGCTGCCCATCGCGAACTCGACGGTGTGGGTCTTGCCGAGCACGATCATGCCCGCCGCGATGGCCCGCTCCGCGAGCGTGGCGGTGACCGGCGAGACCCGCTCGGCCCAGACCTTCGAGCCGCCGGTCGTCACGCGCCCCTCGAGGTCGACCAGGTCCTTGAGCGCGATGGGCACGCCGTGGAGGGGACCCACCCGGTGGCCCGAGCGGATGGCGCGGTCGGCGCCCTCGGCGGCGAGCCGGGCGTCGTCTCCGTACACCGCGATGAAGGCATGGAGCGCGGGGTCGCGACGCCGGATGCGCTCGAGGAGGGCGTCCACCGCCTCGAGGGGGGACAGGGTCCGCGCGCCGAAGGCCCGCGACAGCTCCGCGACGCCGGCCCACACGGGATCGATCCTGGTCATGTCGGTCTCTCCGGAGCGCGCTTGTCCGAGACGATGCGCCCCTCCTTGAGGACGAGGAGCAGCCGGCGCAGGTTGGTGATGTGCTCGAGGGGGTTGGCGGCCACCACGATCAGGTCCGCGAGCTTGCCCGGCTCGATGGTGCCGAGGTCGTCGGCCACGCCGCAGAGCGCGGCCGCGTGGCGCGTGGCCGCCAGCAGCGCCTGCCACGGGGTGGCGCCCGCGGCCACCCACAGGCCCAGCTCGAGGAGGGCGGCGTCCTTCAGCGGACGGATATCCGAGCCGAGCGCCATCGAGACGCCGGCGTCCAGGGCGTGGCGGAAGGCCTCCCGGTGCGGCTCGGCGGCGGCGTCCGCGCGCCGGCACAGATCGGGGGCGAGGCCGCGCTGCTCCACCCAGCGCTTCTCCCACGGGTCGCGGGCCTGATCCGGCGTCAGGTGCGTGATGGCCAGCGTCGGGACGTACCAGGTCCCGTGCGCTTGCAGGGCCTCGATGCAGGCCGCGTCCATGATGTAGCCATGCTCGACGCTGTGCGCGCCCAGCCGGGCCGCGGCCACCACGGTCTCCGGGTTCGCGGCGTGCGCCATGACGCGGAAGCCGCGCTTGCGGCAGATCGCGAACGCGGCCTCGAGCTCCTCCTCGAGGAGGAACGACTGCGAGTGGCGGTCCCACGCGGGACCCATGATGCCGCCGGTCAGGTTCAGCTTGATGTGGTCGACGCCGTTCTTGATCTGCTCGCGGATGGCCCGCACGAAGCCGTAGGGGCCGTCGCACTCCCGCGCGTGGCCGGAGGTGAGGAAGTGCCCGCCGGTCGTGGTCAGGAAGTATCCGGCCGCGAACACCCGGGGGCCCACGTACTGTCCCGCGTCGAAGGCCCGCTTCCACGCCACGTCCATGAAGTGGGCCGCGCCCGCGCAGCGCACGCCGATCACGCCGCTCTCGGTCAGGGCCTCCATGAGGCGATGGCCGAAGATCGCGGTCTGCTCGGCCACGGACGCGCCGGTGGACGCCAGGTAGTCGGGGTGGATGTGGACGTCCCACAGCCCGGGCAGGAGGTAGGCGCCGCCGAGATCGATGACCTCGGCGTCCCGCGTGTCGGGCGACCGGCCGCCCGCGAGCACCTCCACGATGCGGCCGCGGTCGATGACGACGCTAGCGCCGGGAACGGGGCGGGGCGTGACGCAGTCGATCACCGTCGCATTGGTCAGCACGCGTCGCATCGCGGCGATCCTGCCAGAGCGCCGCGGACAGGTCAAACCGCTTGACGGCGGGCCGGGGGACCGGCCATGGTCTCGCCATGGCCGCGCCCGCGCAGGTCCCGGTGTCGCTGGTGAGCGTCCGCACCCGCGACGGCGTGATCCTGGACGGCCTCGCGGTCGCGCCGCGCGGCCGCCGCCACACCGCGCTGGTCTGGGTGCACGGGCTCGGATCGACGTTCTCCTCGGGGCAGCCGCTCGTCCGCGCCCTGTCCGGCCGGCTCGCGCGCGCCGGCATCGGGTACCTCAAGCTCAACACCCGGGGCCACGACACCGTCGCCCGCCACGGCGGGCGCCTCGCGGGCGCTGCCTTCGAGCGCTTCGGCGAGAGCGTGGCGGACATCCGCGCGATGATCGAGCTCGCGTCGGCGAGCGGGTACCGGCGCGTCGTCCTGGCCGGGCACTCGACGGGCGCCAACAAGGTGCTCCACTACGCGGCCCGGGTCCGCGACCGGCGCGTCGCCGGCCTGATCCTGCTCGGACCGGTCGCGGACGTGGCGGGGGAGCGAGTCCGGATCGGCCGGCGCGAGCTCGAGCGCCGGGTGGCCGCGGCCGAGCGGCTGGCCCGTCGAGACCCGCTGGCCCTCGTGCCGCGCGCGTGGGGCTTCTGGAGCGCGCGCCGCTATCTGAGCCTGTACCGGCCGGGCGGCGCCGAGGACGTCTTTCCCTACTACCGCCCGGCGGCGCGGTGGGCCGCGCTGGGCAGGGTCCGCGTGCCGCTGGCGGTGATCATCGGCGGTCGCGACGAGTACCTGGACCGGCGCCCGTCACAGCTGATCGCCGCCTTCGCGCTCAACGCGCGGCGGGCCCCGTCGTTCTCGGGGATCGTGGTTCCGGCGGCCCGGCACGGCTTCCGCGAGCACGAGGCCGCGCTCGCGCGCGAGATCGTCCGCTGGGTCCGGCGGGTGCGGTAGCGGCAGGCGGCGGCGCGCCGGCTCAGAGGCGGGCGCGCTGCTCCACGAGCTTCCAGTACGTGTCCTTGTGGAGGATCTTGTCGCCGCGAAACTCGTAGATGTCGCAGCCCTGGTAGTCGAGCCGCTCCCCGTCGGCGCCGGTGCCGGTCACCATCCAGACCGAGACCGCCCGGTTGCCGGTCACGAAGTGGTCGATGTGGTCCCAGCGCATGTCGCGGATGACCTTGAACCGGTCCGCGAGCACCTGGCCGATGGCGGCCTTGCCCTGCACCCGGCGGCCGCACGGCTCGGGCCCGCGGGCCATGAGAAAGGTGGCGTCCTCGGCGAAGAAGGCGAGGATGCGGCTCACGTCGCGGCTGTTGAAGGCCGCGTTGATCTCGAGAAGCAGGTCGATGCTGGGGCCGCCCGCGGTCGTGGTCTGGGTCATGGCCGACACTCTGCGCGAGCCCGCGGCCCGGGTCAAGCGCCTCCCGGGCGCGCGGTCCGGCGGCCGACGAAGTCCAGCACGTGGGCGACGCACTTGTCGGTGGCCGGGCTCTCCTGCTGGGCGAAGCTGTGGCGGGACTCGGGGAAGTGGACGTGCTCGACGCTCCCGCCCGCGCCGCGATACGCGTCGACGAAGGCCAGCGTGATCGCGGCGGGCACGTTGTCGTCCAGGTCGGGCTGGGCGAGCCACACGGGCGGGAGCGCGGTGGCTCGGCCCTCGGCGACGATCCCGGTGACGCTCGCCGCCGCCATCGCGGCCTCGTCC
>DATFAJ010000377.1:0-7264 GCA_035254745.1 Candidatus Methylomirabilota bacterium
GATGGTCCCGGCGGCGCTCGCCGCGCATGGGGCGAGACGGGCGTGGGCCCAGGAGACCCCGAAGAAGGGCGGCACGCTGCGGGTCGCCTTCTACATCGAGGCGGCCACGATGGATCCGCACCTGTCCGGCAGCAAGATCGACCGGCAGGTCTACCACAACATCTTCGAGCCGCTGGTCGTCCTCGACACCAACCTCGGGGTGAAGCCCGGCCTGGCCGAGTCCTGGCAGCAGCCGGATCCGAAGACGCTCGTGTTCAAGCTGCGCCGCGGGGTCAAGTTCCACGACGGCACCGACTTCAACGCGGAGGCGGTGAAGTTCAATTTCAACCGCATGAAGACCGAGCCCAAGTCGGTGCGCAAGGGTGAGGTGGCCAGCATCGACACGGTGGACGTACTGGACGCCTACACCGTCAAGCTCAACCTCAAGCGCCCGGACGCGGCGTTACTCGCCACCCTCACCGACCGCGCGGGCATGATGGTCTCGCCCAAAACCGCGCAGGAGCGCGGCGCCGAGCTCGAGCGCAACGCCAAGGGCGCGGGCACCGGGCCCTTCGTCTTCGTGGAGTGGGTCAAGGACGACCACCTGCTGATCCGGCGCAACGACGGCTACTGGAACAAGCAGGGCGGCCCGTACCTCGAGCAGATCCGCTACCGGCCGATCCCGGACGACACCGTGAAGCTCCAGAGCCTGCAGGCGGGCGAGATTCACGTGATGGACTACGTACAGCCGCGCGACGTGGCCGCGGTGAAGGCGGACCGGAACGTGGTGGTGCTCGACGTGCCGTCGCTGGCCGACTTCGCCTACCAGCTCAACCACACGAAGCCGCCGTTCGACAACCGGGCCCTGCGGCAGGCGGTGGCCTACGCGCTCGACCTCGAGCAGATCGTCAAGGGCGTCTGGCTCAACGTGGGGGTGCCCGCCAACGGGCCGATCCCGCCCACCAGCTGGGCCTACGACCGCTCGATCCCGTTCATCAAGCGCGACCTGGCCAAGGCGAAGGCGAAGCTGGCCGAGGGTGGCAAGGCGGGCGGCTTCACGTTCACCATGACCACCAACAACATCCCGATCAACGTGCAGGAGGCCGAGGTCATCCAGGCCCAGCTCGCGGAGGCCGGGATCACCATGAAGATCAAGCTGGTCGACTCGGGCACCCTGATCTCGGACGGCAACGCCAAGAACTTCGAGATGATCAGCTTCCAGTGGAGCGGGCGGCCGGATCCGGACGGCAACACCTTCCAGTTCTACCGGACCACGCCGGGCACCTCGCTCAACTGGTCGGGCATCTCCAATCCGCAGATCGACGCGCTGCTCGACAAGTCACGCGAGGTCTCGAGCCAGGCCGAGCGCAAGAAGCTCTTCAGCCAGCTCACCCGGATCCTCCAGGAGGAGCTGCCGATGGTGTTCATCATCCACCCCGTCGAGCCCAAGGCGTTCAGCCCCCGGGTGCAGGGCTACGACCCGATCCCGGACGGAATGATGCGCTTCAAGGACGTCTGGCTGAAGTAGCGTCGGCCAGTGGGACGTCTGGTCCTCCGCCGGCTCGCCGCGACGATCCCGGTGCTGCTGCTCGTCACCGCCGGGGTCTTCGCGCTGATCCACCTGACCCCCGGCGACCCGATCGACGCGATGATGGCGGAGTCGGTGGACGACTCGGTGAAGCGCGAGCTGCGCCGCGACCTCGGGCTCGACCGGCCGCTCTACCTGCAGTACGCGACCTGGATGGGGCGCCTGCTCCAGGGCGACCTCGGCCGGTCCATCCGCAATCGCGAGCCGGTGATCGAGAACGTCGGGAGGCGGATCAGGCCGAGCCTGCAGCTCGCGGGGCTCGCGATGGCGATCTCGCTGCTGGTGGCCACTCCGATCGGCATCCTCTCGGCGGCCCGCCGCAACTCGACGATCGACCGCTGCGGCACCACCTTCGCGCTCTTCGGCATCTGCATGCCGAACTTCCTCATCGCGCTGCTGCTGATCTTCGTTTTCGGGGTGACGCTGCGCTGGCTGCCGATCTCGGGCTACGTCGACCCGCTCGAGGAGCCGTGGGCCGGGCTGCGCTCCCTCACCCTGCCCGCGATCACCCTCGGGCTCGCGCTGGCCGCGGTCATCACCCGAACGCTGCGCTCGAGCATGCTGGAAGCGCTCTCCGAGGACTACATCCGCACCGCGCGTGCCAAGGGCCTCTCCGATGGCGCGGTGGTGCGCCGGCACGCGCTCAAGAACGCCCTGATCCCGGTGGTGACCGTGCTCGGCCTGCAGCTCGGCACTCTGATCGGCGGGGCGGTCATCACCGAGTACGTGTTCGCGCTTCCGGGAGTGGGCCGTCTGGTGGTCGACGCGGTCTTCGCCCGCGACTACCCGCTGGTGCAGGGGGTGGTGCTGCTGATCGCGGTGGGCTTCATCCTGAGCAACCTCGCGGTGGATCTCCTCTATGGCCTCATCGACCCCCGGATCCGGCATCGCTGAGCCGGCGGCGGCCCCCCTGGCCTCTCCGGTGCCCGCCCGCCCGGCGCGCGCGCGCCGCTGGCGCACCCTGCGGCACGCCGCGGGCGCGCGGCTGGCGCCCTTCGGGGCCGCGGTCCTGGTGATCGCGGGGCTGGCGGCGCTGCTGGCCCCGGCGGTGGCGCCCCACGACCCGCTCAAGCAGGACCTGAACCACGCGCTCGCTCAACCGGAACGCGCCCACCTCCTGGGCACCGACAACGTGGGCCGCGACGTGCTGTCACGGGTGATCTGGGGCACGCGCGTGTCGCTGGTGGCGGGCCTCGGATCGGTCTGCATCGCGGTGCTGGCCGGCGGCCTGCTGGGCCTGCTGGCCGGGTACGCGGGCGGGCGAGTCGACGGGCTCGTGATGCGCCTGATGGACGCGGTGCTCTCGTTCCCGCCGCTGGTGCTGGCCCTGGCCCTGGGCGCGGTGCTCGGCGCCGGGCTCACCGGGGTGGTGATCGCGCTCGGCGTCGTCTACACGCCCACCTTCGCCCGGCTGATGCGGGGCCAGGTGCTCTCGATCACCGCGCGCGAGTACGTGGACGCGGCCCGCGCCCTGGGCGTGCCCGGCTGGCGCATCGCCTGGTCGCACGTGCTGCCCAACGCCACCGCGCCGATCGTGGTGCAGGCCTCGCTGAGCGTGGCCTTCGCGATCCTGGCCGAGGCGTCGCTGTCGTTCCTCGGCCTGGGCGTGCAGCCGCCGTCGCCCTCCTGGGGCAGCATGATCAACGCCGGGCGCGGCTACCTGCAGCAGGCCCCCTGGATCGTCTTCGGGCCCGGGGCGGCCCTCTTCGTCACGGTGGTGGGGCTCAACTTCGTGGGCGACGCGATCCGCGATGCCCTCGACCCCCGGCTGCGGGTCTAGGGTATGATCGACGCCATGACGCGAATCCCGACCCTGGTGGCGGCCGCCCTCCTGGTCGCGGCGGGCCCTTCGCTCGCGCCCGCGGGCGAGCGGGAAGAGGCCAACAAGAAGACGGTCGTCGAGTTCTACGAGAAGGCCCTCAACCAGAAGGATTTCGACGCGGCCGCGCCGTACTTCGGCGGCCGATACGTGCAGCACAACCCCAACGCCCCCGACGGCATCGAGGGCTTCAAGGCGTTCCTGGGGTTCCTGCGGGAGAAGTTCCCTCAGTCGCACAGCGAGATCAAGCGGGTGCTCGCGGACGGGGACTACGTGATCCTCCACGTGCACGCGGTGCGCACCCCGGGCGAGCGCGGTTCGGCCATCGTCGATCTCTTCAAGCTGGAGAATGGCAAGATCGTGGAGCACTGGGACGTGGTGCAGCCGATTCCGGAAAAAGCGGCGAACGGCAACGGGATGTTCTAGACCGGCGGAGGTCACTCCATGGCACAGGCGCAGACGCCTCGCGGCATCAATCACGTGGTCCTGAACGTGCGCGACATCGAGGTCTCGCACCGCTTCTGGACCGAGATCATGGGCTTCCGCTGCGTGGCGGAGCTCAAGCCCCGGCCCGATCGCGTGCGGCCGAAGATGCGCTTCTACAGCGGCGTGTCGGAGGGCGGCGACGTGACCCACCACGACCTGGCCCTGGCCGAGGCGCCGAAGCAGGAGGGCGCGGCCGAGGGCCCGGCCGAGACCTGGAGCCTGATGCGCGGGGGCGTGGGGCTCAACCACGTGGCCATCGCGTGGCCCGACCGCGAGTCCTGGCTCAAGCAGGTCGAGTTCCTCCGCGACAAGGGCGTCACCTTCCACCGGCGCATCAACCACGGCATGACCCACAGCGTCTACATCTCGGACCCGGACGGGCACGGCATCGAGGTGCTCTACGAGCTGCCCCGCGAGATCTGGGAGCACGACATCGACGCGGCCCAGAACTACGCCGAGGTGCTGCCGACCGAGGGCCCGGAGGCGATGGTGGACCGGGTCGACTACCCGGTGTTCGGCCCGGCGCCCGCCCGGCGCTAGGACGCGATCTCGAACTCGATCCGGCCGAGGCCCTCGCTCTCGACCGGCACCACGCCCTCGCCGATGCGCAGGCGCTCCGGGCTCACCTTGCCGCCCGCCCGCAGCCGCGCCAGCGTGGTCTCCACCCGCCGGGCCGCGAGGGCCCGGGCCGCCGCGTCCGGGCTCGGCTCGTCCTTGGCCAGCTCGGCCACGATGGCGTCGAGCCCGCCGGGCGCGGCGCGGCCCGGGAAGTGCTCCGCGAAGAGGCGGGCCGCCGCCGCGTCCGCGCCCCCCTGCCCCGGCTCGCGCGCGGCCGCGTCGATGCGCCGGCGGACCGCCTCGCGCTTCAGCGCCACGATGTCGGCCACCGTGAGCACCGATTTCATGTCGAGGGAGACGCCCGGCGCGTCGCGCAGGAAGCCGGCCAGCCGCTCCGCGTGCCGGTCGAAGTCCTTGGCGAAGGTCGTGGTGCCCGCCTCGAAGTAGACCGGCCAGATCCGGATGGTCTCGACGCGCGCGTCCTCGGTGTAGAAGATCTTGCCGACCCAGCTGACCGGCAGCGCCACCACCGAGACCGCGGTCTTCCGCACCGCCTGCCAGAAGGCGTCGGTGAAGTCGAACTGCCGGGTGGCCACGTTGCCCGAGACCGGCACCGCCAGCTTCACCTCGCCCTTGGCGTTCTTCAGCAGCGAGATCAGCGTGCCGAGTGGCACCCCGACGCGTTCCCGGACCGCGTCGCCGCTGCGAGAAGGCGCGAAGTCCGGCTGCCCCAGGACGATGTCGTGGCTGGCGTCGAGCACGTCGTTGGTCACGCGATAGCGGACGGTGCTGCCGAAGGCGCCACGCCGCGCGATCCAGCCGATGAGCTGGTTGCTGTAGGGGTTGACGCGCGGGAGCGGGTAGTCGGTCAGCTTCCCCTCGAGGTCGAGGTTCAGCGGGCCCCGGAGCGCGCCCACCGCCCCCTTGAGCTCGAACGGTGCGGTGCCGACCTTGCCCGCGAGGGTGACCTGGCCGCGGGCGTCGCGGGCGGTGCCGAGCCCGCGGCCGCTCACCGCGATGCGCGAGACCTCCTCGGCGAACGCGGGCGTGGTCGTCCGGTCGACGAAGCGAACGAAGCCCTCGTCGACCGCGAGCGTGCCGACCGTGACCGTGGGCTGGACCGCGTCCCCCGAGGGGGGACCAGCGGGAGCTCCGGGCGCAGGCGCGGCACCATCCGGCATCAGCAGGGCGAGGATCGGGAGGTCGCCGTCCGCGGCGCGCTCGAGCAGCAGCCACGGCTTGTCGATGGCCAGGCGCTGCACGCCGACCCGGCGGGGCCAGTCGGCGTCGAGGCCGGCGACGTCCACGCGCTTGATGTACGCCAGCATGCGCTCGCCGTCGCCCCAGATCGTGTCGTCGATCGCGAGCTGCCCGGTGGCGGTCCCGGCCAGGGGGTCGAGCGTGCCCCGCACGTGCAGCTCGGCGTCCAGCTTGCCGGCCAGCGTGCCGCGCGTGGGCAGGAACGCCTGCGCGGTCTCCACGTCCATCTGCTTGAGCGAGAGCTGCAGATCGACCGCGGCCGCGTCGAGACGGACCTGGCCGCGCGCGTCGACGGAGCCGCCGCTGCCGGTGGTCGCACGCAGGCGCACCTCGGCAGGCTCGCGGGCCGGCCACGTGAAGCTCCGGACCAGCAGGCTCGCGTCGCGAATCTCGGCGCGCGCGGCCGGCCGGACCGTCGAGTCGACGATGGCGGCCGAGCCGCCCTCCACGAGCGCGGTGCGCACCTGCAGATCGAGTGGCCGCGCCGTGGCGGCGCCCCCCGGGGCTGCCGGCGGCGCGCCGGGCCGGGGTGACGGGGAGCCGGGCGCGGGAGCGGGCGCTTCCAGGAGGGCCCGCAGCGGGAAGGAGCCGTCGGGGGCCCGCTCCACCCGCGCCCACGGCTTCCGCAGCGTGGCCTGCTCCACGACCAGGGTCGCGGGCCACGTCCACTCGATGCCGGTCGCCTCGGCGCGCGCTGCGGTGGCGAGGGGCTGGCTCTGATCGGCGAGGGCCATGTCGGTGACGGTGGCCGTCCCGCGCGCGGTGATGGCGAACGGCTCCAGCGCGGCCTTCATCTGGAGGTCGCCGCTCGCGCGGCCCGCGACTCGCGCCCGGATCGGCAGGTAGGGCTGCATCGGCGCGAGGTCCACGCCGCTCGGGGTGATCCGCATCTCGAGCGTGCGGGCCGCGAGGTCGAGCGTGCCCTGGGCGCCGATCGTCCCCGCGCCGGGCGTGGGTGCGTCGAGACGCACCGGAACGGGCCCGCGCGCCGGCCACGCGAAGTCGCGGGCGGTCAGCCGCACCCCGGCCACCTCGATGCTCGCGGCGGGGCTGACCGCCTGGTCCAGCACGCTGGCCGCCCCGTCCTCGAACAGGACCTCGCGCACCGCCACGCTCACCGCGGGCGCGGGGCCGGGCGACGGCACGGGCGCCGCGGGACCGCGGGGACCCTGGCGCGCGGTCGTGAGCATGTCGGCGAGCGGCAGCGACCCGTCCGGGCGGCGCTCGAGCCGCACCCACGACTTCCGCATGTGCACGCGCTCGATCGTGGCGATGGCGGGCCATGCATAGTCGAGGCCGGTCATCTCGAGGCGGCCGACGGTGAGGAAGTCCCGGCCGCCGTCGGTGAAGGTGATGTCCGAGAGGGCGGCGTTGCCACGCGCGGCGATCTCGGGCTTGGCGCCGAAGCTGCCCTTGGTGGTGACGTCGGCCTCGAGCCGGCCGACGGTGAGAAGGTCCCGGTCGCCGTCGGTGAAGGCCATGTCCGAGAGCGCGGCGCTGCCACGTGCGGCGATCTGGGGCTTGGCGCCGAGGGTGCCCTTGGTGGTGACGTCGGCCTCGAGCCGGCCCGTGAG
>DATFAJ010000378.1:0-4277 GCA_035254745.1 Candidatus Methylomirabilota bacterium
TGGGCAAGGTGGGCTCGCGGGTGGCCGCGCGCCTCAAGGCCTTCGACATGGAGGTGCTCGTGTACGACCCGTTCATCCCGGAGAGCCGGGCCCGCGACCTGGGGGTGCGGCTCACGGATTTGCAGACGGTGCTGAGCCGCGCCGACATCCTGACCGTCCACGTCCCGCTGACCGACGAGACCGAGAACATGATCGGGGCGCGGGAGCTCGGCGCCATGAAGCCGGGCGCTCGCGTGGTCAACTGCGCCCGCGGCGGCATCGTCAACGAGGCCGACCTGCTGGCCGCGCTCGACTCGGGACACGTGGCCGGGGCCGCGGTCGACGTCTGGAGCGAGGAGCCGCCGGTGTCGCCGGTGGTCAAGCGCCTGATCCAGCACCCCCGCGTGGTGGTGACGCCGCACCTCGGCGCCAACACCCAGGAGGCGCAGGTCAACGTGGCGGTCGACGTGGCGCGCCAGCTCGTGGCCTTCCGCGACGGCGAGCTGGTCGAGCACGCGGTGAACATCCCGGTGGCCGATCGCGAGACCATGGCCGAGCAGCGGCCGTTCCTGCAGCTGGCCGAGCTGCTGGGCCGCTTCTGCCTGCAGCTCGAGCCCGACAACGTGGAGCGCGTCGAGATCGAGGTGGCCGGCTACATGGCGCGGTGGGATCCCGAGCTCGTCGGCCGCGCGGTGCTGAAGGGGCTGCTGGCGGGGGTGACGGTGCAGGCGGTCAACCTGGTCAACGCCCACCTGATCGCAGGGGAGCGCGGCCTGTCCGTCGAGGTGCGTACCGATCCCGAGCCCGCCTCCGGCTACACCAACCTGATCACGGTCACCACCCAGGCCGGCGCCGGCCGCAAGGTCATCGCGGGGACGGTCTTCGACGGCGTGCCCCGGATCGTGCGCTTGCGCGACCTGCACATCGAGTTCATCCCCGAGGGGCACATCCTGGTCCTGTCCTACGAGGACCGGCCGGGCATGGTGGGGCGGATCGGGTCCATCCTGGGCCGCCACAACGTGAACATCGCCTCGATGCACGTGGGCCGGCGCACGCGCCGGGGCCGCGCCATCGTGGTCCTGCTCCTCGACGAGGACGTGCCGGCCGAGGTGCTGGAAGAGGTGAGCAAGAGCGTGGAGGCCGACTTCGCGCGGGTGATCCGGCTATGAGCGCTCCGCGCGGCCGTCGGGGCGGCACCCCGGTGGGGGTCTTCGAGACCCGGCCCTGGGGCGGCTTCCAGACCGTCGAGGAGGGTCGCGGCTACAAGGTCAAGCGGCTCTTCGTCCGGCCGGGGCAGCGGCTGAGCCTACAGCGCCACCGCTTCCGCGCCGAGCACTGGGTGGTCGTCTCCGGCTCTCCCCGCGTGCTCATCTCGGGCCGCCCGAAGCGGCTCAAGCCGCGGGGGTCGGTCGACGTGCCGCGCGGAGCCTGGCACCGGATCGAGAACCCCGGCCGCGTGCCCGTCGTCCTCATCGAGGTCCAGCACGGACCCTATCTCGGCGAGGACGATATCATTCGCCGCCAGGACGACTACGGCCGCGCCGGCCCCGCCACAACGAAGACCGAGAGCAGGAACAAGGACAGGAAACGGGGCCGTAAACGGTAGACCGCCGCGAGTGTCCGCCCGGCCCGGGTCGGCCGTCCGCGGACGCGCAGTGGCCTGGCGAGGCGCAGCCGAAGGCGAGCCGAGCGGATAAGTAAAGAAGCTCACGGCAGCAGCCCACAACCGGTAGCCCCGGCCAGATTGACCTCTAACCAAATCCCCACCCGGTAGCCCCGACCCGAACAACCTCCAACCCCCCGAAAGGAGCCCACACCATGCCCCCCCAGGCCCGCTACCTCTTCAGCGCCGCCATGGACGTCGACCCGGCCCACGAGCGCCTCTTCAACGAGGTCTACGACCGCGAGCACGTGCCGAGCCTGCTGACCGTGCCGGGCGTCGTGGCGGTGTCCCGCTACGAGCTACAGCCGCTCACGATGAGCATCGGTGGGCAGCTCAAGACGATCGTCATCGAGCACGCGCCAAAGTACGGCGCACTCTACGAGATCGAGAGCCCGGAGGTCCTGGTCAGCGAGGCGTGGGCCAAGGCGGTGGAGCAGGGGCGGTGGCCCGCCCAGGTGCGGCCCTACACGCGCAACCGCCAGCACACCCTCTACCGCCGCCTGCCCTGAGGCGGGCGGCGAGACCGTTCAGCGCATCAGGCTCGAGACCTTGAAGTAGAGGGCGAAGAGCCCCAGGTACTCGTGGAGCACCGCCTCGCTGCAGCGCCGGCGGCGCCACCAGCCGTCCTCGCTCGAGCACTCGTCGTGGGTCACCGCGAGGCCGGCCTCGACCGCGCCCGCCGCCGCCCGGCTCCAGATGAGCCGGACGCGGCGGGCGTGGAAGGCGCTGGTCACCAGGGTGACCCGGCGCCAGCCGCGGGCCTTCGCGGCGGCGACCACCCGTGGCAGCTCGGTCTCGGTGATCTCCACCGGCTCGTCCAGGGTGACGATCGCGCTCCGGGGCACCCCGAACTTCTCGAGTGCCGCCACCGATTCCCCCTGGAAGTCGAGGGGGCGGATGCCGAGCTCGAGCAGCGTCCGGACCCGCGTCGGAACGAACTGGCGCGAGACCAGGACCACCGGGGCCGCGCCCGTCTTGAACAGCGCGGCCGCCCGCGCCTCGCGGCCGGGCGTGCCGCCCGCCACCACCACGATCGCGTCCGCCGGCCGGCCGGGGTCCTCCACCACGAGGGCGTGGCCCGCCCAGCGGAGCAGCGGGCGGTGCGCGACGGCGACCATCGCGAGCAGCGCGAGCACGACCAGGAAGGCGGTGAGGAGCGGTCGGCGCCTCATGCGCGCGTTCCCCGCGCCAAAAACTTTGGTGGGGGACCCCATGGGAAGTACGATCGACGCCAGGAGGTACTACCCATGCGACGTTTTCTTGTCCTTTCGGTGACCGCGCTCGCCCTGACCGCGTGCGCCTCGACGCCACCCAAGGTGCAGCGCAGCGAGTTCGAGGACATCCCGGTGCCCAAGGGGCTCGCGGTGGACCTGAACCGCTCCACCATCATCGAGTCTCCGACGGTGAAGGCGGCGCGGCTGTTCTACAAGGGCCGCATCGAGCCGGACAGCCTCGGTCTCGCGTTCCGCACCACGCTCGAGGCCAACGGCTGGAAGCACCTGTCGTCGACGACCGCGTCCGACAAGGGCACCACGCAGGTCTACGAGAAGGCGGGCAGCTCGCTCCAGGTGCTGATCTACGAGAGCTGGTACTACACCTGGGTGGAGATGTCGGCCACGCGGATGGTCGGCGGTCAGGCGGCGGCCGCGCTCAGGTAGCCACGAGCGACGCGTCACGGCGGCGCCCCTAGGGGCGCCGCCAGCGCCGCCCGCTGCGCTCGATCAGCGTGTCGGCCTCGGCCGGGCCCCACGTGCCGGCCTCGTAGTTGGGGAACTTCCGTGGATCGCCGGCGGCCCAGCTCGACAGGACCGGCTGCAGGAGCTCCCAGGCCATCGTCACCCAGTCGCCGCGCGCGTAGAGCGTGGCGTCGCCCTTCATGGCGTCCAGCAGCAGGCGCTCGTACGCCTCGGGGGGCTCGCCGCCGAAGGCCTGCCCGTAGTCGAACTCCATCTCGACCGGCTTGATGCGCAGCTCCGGCCCCGGCAGCTTCGCGCCGAACGACAGCGACATGCCCTCGTCGGGCTGGATGCGGAGCACGAGCCGGTTGGGCTCGGCGAGGATCTCCGGGTTGCGGCGGAAGACGAGGTGCGGGGTCTGCTTGAACTGCACCGCGATCTCGCTCGCCCGCTTCGGCATGCGCTTGCCGGTGCGGAGGTAGAACGGCACGCCCGACCAGCGCCAGTTGTCGACGAACACCTTCATCGCCACGAAGGTCTCGGTGCGCGAGTCTTCCGCGATGCCCGGCTCCTCGAGGTACCCCGGCACCGCCTCGGCGCCGATCTCGCCCTGCGCGTACTGCCCGAACACGACGTCGCCCGGGTCCAGGCGCCGGAGGGAGCGCAGGACCTTGATCTTCTCGTAGCGGATCGCGTCGGCCTCGTAGGCCGAGGGGATCTCCATCGCGATGAGCGTGAGCAGCTGCGTCAGGTGGTTCTGCACCATGTCGCGCATCGCCCCCGAGCGATCATAATAGCCCGCGCGCGTGCCGACGCCGAGGTCCTCCGCGACGGTGATCTGCACCGCCTCGACGCGGTCGCGATTCCATACCGACTCGAAGATGGTGTTGGCGAAGCGCAGCACCAGGAGGTTCTGCACCGTGTCCTTACCGAGGTAGTGATCGATACGGTAGATCTGC
>DATFAJ010000379.1:0-3291 GCA_035254745.1 Candidatus Methylomirabilota bacterium
GGGGTCAACCGCGCGGTGGAGGACGTGCGGGCCAAGATCGCGGTGCACGTCTGCTTCGGCAACCTCTACGGGCGCCCGTTCCAGCCGGTGCGCAGCTACCGCAACGTCTACCCGGCGCTGCACGAGCTCCGCGCCTCGCAGATCGTCCTCGAGTACGCCAACCGCGGCCTGGACGACCTGCCCCTCTGGCGGGAGCTCGCGGGCGACAAGGAGCTGGGCGCCGGCGTCATCGACGTGAAGGCCTTCAAGGCCGAGACCCCCGCCGAGGTCGCCGAGCGGATCCGCGCGATCCTCCGCCACGTCTCCCCCGACAAGCTCTGGCTCAACCCCGACTGCGGGTTCTGGGAGACCCCCCGCTGGGCCGCCCGCCTGAAGATGGCCGCCCTCGTCGAGGGCACCCGCCTCGTGAGGCGAGAGCTGCAATAAGGGGTCAGGTCTTACATTCCGACATTTTTCCGCGTGAGCCGAGACCACCGCGACTCACGAAAATGTCGGAATGTAAGACCTGACCCCGTCAGATGGCGCGGAGGAGGGTGAGGTGGTCGTTGACCGTGTCGCTGGCGACGATGGCGCGGAGGACGACTTCGTCGACCGCGCCGTTCCAGGCGCTGAGCGCGGTCTTGATGCCCTCGGCCGAGGTGGCGGCGATGGCGGTGTCCACCGGCTTCACGCCCATGCGGTCGAAGTGGGCGCCGTACGCGGGAATCGCGGCGTAGCGCCCGCCCTCGTCGTTGAGCCGCTCGACGGCGGCCGCTCCCAGCGCCACGCGCACGTAGGCGTAGGTCCGCGGCACCGGGCGCCCCGCGGCCCGGGCCCCGGCGCGCACCAGCTCGGTGGAGCGGCGCGCGTACTCCGGCGTGAGCCAGTTGAAGAGCACGCCGTCGGCGACCTGGCCGGCCAGCTCGCACATCTTCGGGCCGAGCGCGGCCACGATCACCCGCGTCGTCAGGCTCTTGCGGATCGCGGCCACCCCGTCGCGCACGCGCGCGAGCGCCTGCGGATTCGGGCTGCCCACCCCGAGGAGGAGCCGGGCCGGCGCCAGGCCGTGCTGGCGGACGCCCGCGACGATGGCCTCGGGCCCGCGCGTGTGGAGCGGAATGACGCCGACGCCCAGATCGATGCGCTGGGTCGCGGCGGCGGCGTGCGCCAGCGAGCCCAGGCCGTCGACGGGCCCGGGATGGTTCACCCAGAACGAGGCGAAGCCCCGCGACTCGGCCTCGCGCGCCGACGCGCGAATGATCTCGGGTGCGACCCCCGCGAAGACCGCGAAGCCCCTTGCCGTGTCTGCCGCCATGACCGCCTCCTGTCCGTGTGGTGGGCCCGATCATACGCCGCGCCGGGCCTGCGCTCCATCGCAATAGCGGCGCGGCCAGGAGTTCGGTCTCGCCTGCTCCATGGAGCCTTCCTCGCTGCGCTCCAGGGGTGCCTTTGCTAGACTCCGCCGGGAGACCAGGAATGGAGAGGCGAACGTTCATCCGCACTCTGACCGGCGGCCTCCTCGCCGCGCCGCTCGGCGCCGCGGCGCAGCCGGCGGGCCGCGCATATCGTCTGGGCCTCCTCTATCCCATCGCACCGAGCCCTTCGGAACACCGGACGGCGGCGGTCCTGATTCCCGCCGCTTTGCGTGAGCTGGGCTACGTCGAGGGCCAGAACCTCATCGTGGAGCGTCGCTACGCCGACGGCCAGGTCGATCGCTTCCCTGGATTGGCCCGCGAACTGGTTCGACTCCGAATGGACGTCATCCTCGCCATCACCACCGCGGCCATCCGGGCCGCCCGGGATGCGACACAGACGATTCCGATTGTCCTGTACGGCAATGTTGATCCGGTCGCGGCCGGGTTCGTGGCGAACCTTGCGCGGCCCGGAGGCAACATCACCGGAGTCGTGATCGCACCGGGCGGTACGCTGGCGGGCAAGAAGCTGGAGCTGCTGAAGGAAGCCGTCCCGGGAGCGACGCAGATCGCGCTTCTCGAGCCGGTGGATCCCTCCTTCTCGCTTCAGGTGCGAGAGGCGCAGAAAGCCGCCCTACGCCTTGGAGTCAAGCTCACGGTCGTCGAGGTCCGGGACCGTGACTATGACCACGCCTTCACGACCATCGCGGCGGCCCGCGCCGACGCCCTGTTCGTCGGCGCGTACGCCCAGTTCTACCTCGACCGGAAGCAGATCATCGAGCTCGCCGCGAAGCATCGGCTGCCCGCGATCTATGAGTGGCCGGAGCAAGGGGAGGATGGCGGTCTGATGGGATACGGCACCAGCCTCATCGGGCTCTCCCGGCGTGCCGCGACCTACATCGACCGTATCTTCAAAGGGGCGACCCCCGGCGACCTCCCCATCGAGCAGCCCACCAAGTTCGACCTGGTCATCAACCTCAAGACCGCCAAGACCCTCGGCCTCACGATCCCGCCGTCGCTCCTGCAGCGGGCGGATCAGGTGATCGAGTAACCCGCATAGCTCCAGGGGGCTTCTGGCCCTGCCTCACCGGCGTGGACGGCCCGACCGGTTTAGTGATACACCCGAACGGTCATGCCAGCCCCCGCGCGCACGCGCATCCTGACGTGGATGTGCGTGCTCATCGCGGTCAACCAGCTCGGCTTCGGCAGCATCGTGCCCGCGCTGGCCCTCTACGCGCGCTCCTTCGGCGTCGCGCAATCCGCCATCGGCCTCGCCATCGCGGTGTACGGTCTCGCGCGATTCCTGATCGCGGTGCCGGCCGGCCGCCTGGCCGACGGCCTCGGCCGACGCAACACGCTCGCGATCGGCGGCCTCGTCTCCGCCGTCGGCAACGTGCTCTGCGCGCTCGCCCCGACCTACCCCGCCTTCGTCGGCGCCCGCTTCGTGGCCGGCGCCGGCGCGGCGCTCGTCCTCACCACCGGCCTGATCGTCCTCGCCGACATCTCCACGCCGAGCAATCGCGGCCGCATGATGTCGGTCTACCAGGGCGTGTTCATCTTCGCGGTCGGCATCGGCCCCTTCCCCGGCGGGCTGCTCGCCACCCACTGGGGCCTGGCCGCGCCGTTCGTCGCGTACGCGGCCACGTCGCTGCTCGCCTCGGGGGTGGCCTGGCTCGCCATCCCCGAGACCAGGCCCGCGCGCGCCGCCGGCCTGCCCGAGGCGGCGGAGGTGCCGTTCCGCGTGCAGCTCCGCCTCCTCACCGTCCACCGGGGATTCCTGCTCGTGAGCCTGATCGCCTTCGTCAACGCGGTGGCCCGCACCGGGGCGCTCTTCAACATCATCCCGATTCTGGCCCGTGATCGGCTCGCCCTCGATCCGGACCGCATCGGCTTCGGCCTG
>DATFAJ010000380.1:0-2485 GCA_035254745.1 Candidatus Methylomirabilota bacterium
GTCGCAGGGCTGGTCGCGCGGGCGGAGGCCCTCGCCGCGGAGGGACGGCTCGCGCTGGCGAGCCACCTGATCGACTGGACGATCGCCGCCGCACCCGACGATCGGGAGGCGCACGCGACGCGGGCGCGGATCTACGAGCGCCGGGCCCGCGAGGCGCGCGCGCTCATGACCCGCGGCATCTTCTCGGCCGCCGCCCGCGAATCCGCCGACAAGCTTCCCCCTCCCCTCTCCCCTGAGGGGAGAGGGCCAGGGTGAGGGGTGGCTTGAGGCCATGGCCTCTACCTACCGCCTGAGCCCGGGCCGGCGCGCGGCGAATCGCCTGGTGCGCCTGCTGCTGAAGCTCGGCCTGATGCCGGGCCCGACCTACCTACTCACGGTCCCAGGCCGGCGCACGGGCCGCCCGCTCTCGACGCCGGTCACCCTCGTCGAGGAGGGCGCCGAGCGCTGGCTCGTCGCCCCTTACGGCGACGTGGCCTGGGTCCGTAACGTGCGCGCAGCCGGCCAGGTCACCCTCAGCCGCGGTCGTCACACGGAGACGGTGCCCGTCCGCGAGCTCGGCGCCGCCGACGCCGCGCCCGTGCTCCGGCGCTACGTCACCCGCGTCCCCATCACCCGCCCCTACTTCGACGTCACTCCCGCCTCCCCCCTGACCGCCTACGAAGCCGAAGCCCCCCGCCACCCCGTCTTCGCGCTGGGGTCAGGTCCTGCATTCCGACATTCCCGCTCCACCTGATCCACTCGCGACGTGCGTCCGGTCGTCCCACCGGGAGAAGGGCGGCAGAAATGTCGGAATGTAAGACCTGACCCCGAGCTAGACGACCTCGTCGGTGCGGGAGAGGATCTCGCCGAAGCGGGAGAGGGCGGGAGGCGGGAGGGACTTGTAGACCTCGGCGATGCGGAGGTTGATCTCGCGATTGGCCAGCGCGAAGAGGCTCTTGCCGGCGGCGTCGCCCTCCACGAGGAACGGGCCGAGGCGGTCGACCTCGAGCACCCAGAGCGCCTGGGCGATGCCGAGCTCGCGGAGCCAGTGCACCTCGCGCACGCGGGTGATCCCGCGCCCGTAGGCCGCGCCCATGCCGTAGCCCACCGTGGTGAGGTAGACCGCGCCGTGGGGCACGAACCACTCGCGATAGGCCAGCTCGGTGAGGCCGGCCTTGCCCACGATGACGCGCGCGCCGGAGCGCTCGAACCACGGCCCCATGGACTTGCCGAAGCGGAAGCTGGCCGTCGCGGTGACCGCCTCGACCACGTGGGTGCCGTCCGGCCGCGTGGCCGCGGCGGGCGAGCAGTGGAAGTTCACGTTGGTCAGCGCGCGCACCGATTCCGGGAACGGCACGCCTCGGTCCACCACCTGCCGGTAGACGCCCTCGCGCGCGGTATAGAGGATGCCGCTCAGGTAGACCACGTCGCCGAGCTTGAGCGAGCGGATGGCGGCGTCCGACACCGGCGTGGTGAGGTGCACCTCGTCCATCGCCACGTCGTCGAGGCGCTCGATCGCGGTCGCCATCACTCGATCCCCGACCGCCGGTAGTAGTCGGTGAACCACTCCGGATCGCTCCGGAGCTCCACGCGCCCGTCCGGATGCAGTCGCGCGGTCGCCCGGCGCGACGAGAGGCAGAACTGGTGGATGCCGATCGGCATGCCGCCGGTGTGCGTGTAGGCCAGCTCCACGTGGGTGGCCACCACCATCGAGGTGCCCGCGAAGCCCATGGCCCCGATGCCGATGTAGTTGCCGAGCGCGGTCAGCTCCTCCTCGAGCGCGGCCGCGGCGGGATCGGGGTTGCGGCTGCCCACTATGCGCAAGCATGCCGCTTCTTTCCCGAGCCGCACGCAGGTGTCCTTGGCGCCGCCGATCCCCACCCCCACGATGGCGGGCTGGCAGGCCAGGCCGCGCTTGCCCGACTCGATCAGGGTGTCGACGAAGAAGCGCTTGATGCCCGCGACGCCGTCGCCCGGGAACAGCATCCGGAAGTCGCTGCCGAAGAGCCCGCCCTTGTGGACGGTGGTGACGTCGATCCAGTCCGCGCCGGGCTCCACCGAGTAGGTGACCTCGGGCGCGTGGATGCCCACGTTGTCGTTGCGGTCCTCGCGCGTGAGCGGGTGCACCCGGTTCGGCCGCAGCGGGATCGCCTGCGTCGCCTCCGCGGTCGCCCGCCGGAGCGCCCGCTCGAGCGCCACCAATCCGCCCTCCACCACCGCCTCGTTCCCCAGCTTGACGTAGTACCGGGGCAACCCGGTGTCCGCGCACATCGGCCGCCGATCCGCCGACGCGATCTCCCAGTTCCCCAGCATCTGCTCCAGCACGAACCGCGCCAGCCGGTTCTTCTCGCGGTCCCGCGCGAGCCGCACCCCCTCCCGGTAGTCGCCGGGAATGTCGATCGCCGCGCGCGCCATCAACTCCCGCGCGGTATCCTCGATGAGCTTCGCCGGAATACTAGCCACACGTCACCTCGCGCTGAGAATCGCGGTTCCCGAGGCGGCAGGG
>DATFAJ010000381.1:0-4503 GCA_035254745.1 Candidatus Methylomirabilota bacterium
GGGCCCGTCACGCCCCGCTCATGCCGTTCTTCCTCGACGGGGTGGGCGCGGTGCCGCGGCTCAATCAGGCCGACGGCATCCATCCGACCGCGGAGGGCTACGCGATCGTGGTCGACCGGCTCTGGCCGTACCTGGTGCCGCTGCTGCAGCGCTAGGCGAGGGTGATGGCGGTTGCCTGAAACGCCTTTCCCGACTACGATATGGCCGTCGTCGGGATCTCAAACACCGTCGTTCCCCCAAGGGGGGCTCATGACCACACAGTCCGCGGAGTTCTCGCTCGAGGCCAAGTACACCCAGGAGCGTGGGCGCATCTTCCTGTCGGGCATCCAGGCGCTGGTCCGGCTCCCGCTCGACCAGCACCGCGCCGACCTGCGCCGTGGCCTCAACACCGCGACGTTCATCTCGGGCTACCGGGGCTCCCCGCTCGGCGGCTTCGATCAGACCCTGGAGCGGCTGTCGGTCCTGCTGAAGGCCCACGACGTGGTGTTCTCCTCGGGCCTCAACGAGGACCTGGGCGCCACCGCGGTGTACGGCAGCCAGATGGCGGGCCTCTTCCCGAAGCCCAAGTACGACGGCGTGCTCGGGATGTGGTACGGCAAGGCCCCCGGCGTCGACCGCACCGGCGACCTCTTCAAGCACGCGAACTACGCGGGGGTGGGGAAGAACGGCGGGGTGCTGGCCCTGGCCGGGGATGATCCACTTTCGAAGTCTTCTACCCTGCCGAGCCACTCCGAGGTCGCGCTCTACGACGCGTTCATCCCGACCCTCTACCCCGGCAACGTGCAGGAGGTCCTCGACCTGGGTCTCCACGGCTTCATGCTCTCGCGCACGTCGGGACTCTGGGTCGGGGTCAAGATCGTCACCAACGTGGCCGACGAGATCGGCACCGCGGAGGTGGACGCGGAGCGGGTCAGCCCGATCATCCCGGTGGTGGAGCTCGACGGCAAGCCCTTCCAGCACCAGATCAACGTGAACCTGATCCCGCCCTACGGCCTCGACATGGAGCGCACGATCCACGGGGCGCGGCTCGAGCTGGCGCGGCGCTACGCCTACGAGAACAAGCTCAACCGGATCACGGTGCCGACTCCGAACGCGTGGCTCGGCATCCTCACCAGCGGCAAGACCTACTACGACGTGCGCCAGGCCCTGACCGAGCTCGGCCTCGACGAGGGCGCGCTTCGCCGCTACGGCATCCGGATCCTCAAGATGGGCATGCTGTTCCCGATGGAGCCCCGCGTCGTCCGCGAGTTCGCGCGGGGCCTGCAGGAGATCCTGGTCGTCGAGGAGAAGCGGTCGTTCCTCGAGATGTTCACCAAGGACATCCTCTACGGCATGACCGACCGGCCGCAGGTAGTGGGCAAGGTCGACGAGGAGGACCGGCCGCTGCTCCAGCCGGTCGGCGAGCTCGACTCGGACCTGGTGGCCCGCGCGATCGCCCGGCGGCTCGCGCGCCGGATCCGGATCGACTCGGTGGAGGCGCGCATCCAGCACCTGGACGAGCTGAAGCGCCGGCCGAAGGCGTTCACCCTGGCCCGCTCCGCCTTCTTCTGCTCGGGCTGCCCGCACAACCGCTCCACCGTGATCCCGGAGGGCAGCGTCGCCTCCGCGGGCATCGGCTGTCACGGCATGGCCATGGGCATGGACCGGGGCATCATCGGAGTCACCCACATGGGCGCGGAGGGCGCGCAGTGGGTCGGGATCGCGCCCTTCACCGAGACCACGCATCTCTTCCAGAACATCGGCGATGGGACGTTCTTCCACTCGGGCGGCCTCGCGCTCAACTACGCGGTCGCCTCGGGCGTGAACATCACCTACAAGATCCTCTACAACGGCGCGGTGGCGATGACCGGGGGCCAGAACGCGGCGGGCGCGCTCCCCATCCCCGCGCTCAGCCGGCGGCTCGAGGCCGAGGGCGTCAAGCGCATCATCATCACCAGCGACGACACCGCCAAGTACTCGGGCACCTCGATCGCGGGGAACGCGGAGGTCTGGCACCGCGACCGCCTGCTCGAGGCCCAGTCCGTGCTCGCGGCCACTCGCGGGGTCACCGTGCTCATCCACGACCAGCACTGCGCGGCGGAGAAGCGGCGGCTGCGCAAGCGCGGCAAGATGGTGGACCCGCAGACCCGGGTGTTCATCAACGAGCGGGTGTGCGAAGGGTGCGGGGATTGCGGCAAGAAGTCGAACTGCCTCTCGGTGCAACCGATCGACACCGAGTTCGGCCGCAAGACCGCCATCCACCAGTCGTCCTGCAACAAGGACTACTCGTGCCTGCTCGGCGACTGCCCGTCGTTCCTGACCATCGAGGGCACCGGCGCGGTGCTCAAGCGGGAGCGGCGCCTCACCCCCCTCGAGGCCGACCTCCCCGAGCCCACGCTCAAGGTGCCGAGCGAGGGCTTCGCGCTGCACATGATGGGCATCGGCGGGACCGGGGTGGTGACCATCAACCAGATCCTCGGCACCGCGGCCATGCTCGACGGCCGGCACGTCCGCGGCCTCGACCAGACCGGGCTCAGCCAGAAGGGTGGGCCGGTGGTCTCCGACCTCAAGCTCGCCTCCGCCACGATCGAGTCCGCCAACAAGGTTTCGGCCGGGTCGGCCGATCTCTACCTGGGCTTCGATCTCCTGGTGGCCACCGATCCCGGCAACCTCGACAAGGCGGAGTCGGGGCGGACCATCGCGGTGGTCTCCACGAGCCAGATCCCCACCGGCCAGATGGTGGTGGACACCGCGGTGCACTTCCCCGAGCTCAGCAGCATGCTGATGAGCATCGACCGGGTGACCCGCAAGGATCCGAACGTCTACCTCGACGCGCAGGCCATGGCGGAGGCGCTCTTCGGCGATCACATGGCGGTCAACCCGATCATGCTCGGGGCGGCCTACCAGGCCGGCGCCCTGCCGGTCTCGGCCGCGTCGATCGAGAAGGCCATCCGCCTCAACGGCGTCTCGGTGGAGATGAACCTGCTCGCGTTCCGGTGGGGTCGCATGGCGGTGGTCGACCGCCGGCAGGTGGAGGCCGCCGTCGCGCAGGCCACCACGCGGGCCGTGGAGCAGGCGCCGATCCTGAGCGCGGAGGCGCGCGCCCTGGTGGACCGCCTGGGCGCCTCCGGCGAGCTCCGGCGCCTGCTCGAGATCCGGGTGCCGGAGCTGATCGCGTACCAGAGCGCGGCCTACGCGGGAGAGTACGTCGACTTCGTGGCCCGCGTCGCCGAGGTGGAGGCGGAGCGGGCGCCCGGCCAGCGGGGGCTCGCGGAGGCGACCGCCCGGTACCTCTACAAGCTGATGGCCTACAAGGACGAGTACGAGGTGGCGCGGCTGCACCTCGACGCGGCGGTCCAGGCCCAGCTGCAGACCAAGTTCGGGCCGAAGATCCGGACCTACTGGCACCTGCACCCGCCGCTCCTGCGCGCGCTCGGCCTCAAGAGGAAGGTCCGGCTGGGTGCCTGGTTCCGGCCCGCGTTCGCGCTCCTCGCGGCCATGAAGGGGCTGCGAGGCACCCGGCTCGACGTGTTCGGCTACGCCTCGATCCGCCAGGTGGAGCGGGCCCTGATCGGCGAGTACCGGCAGCACCTGGAGACGGCGCTCGTGCGTCTCAGCCCGGTCACCCACGACCTGGCCGTCAAGCTGGCCGAGCTGCCGGACGAGATCCGGGGTTACGAGCACGTGAAGCTCCAGAACGTCGAGCAGTTCCGCGAGAAGGCCAAGCAGCTCATTGCGCAGATCAACTGAACGGGAGGGCACTCAACGGTGAGACCACTTCTGCTGGTCGCTGTGGCGGCAATGCTGGCCGGGTGCGCGAGCACGCCGGCCGACAAGGGACCGCTTTCGGCGGAGGCCGCGCTCAAGGACAAGGAAGGCAAGCAGGTGGGCGTGGCCACGCTGATCCAGACGCCCGAGGGCGTGCGCATCGCGGTGACCGGCTACCGGCTGCCCCCGGGCGGTCACGGTCTGCACGTGCACGCGGTCGGCCTCTGCGAGCCGCCCGAGTTCACCTCCGCCGGCGCGCACTTCAACCCCGGCGGCAAGCAGCACGGGCGTCTGAACGCGGCCGGCCCGCACGCGGGCGACCTGCCGAACCTCGTGGTGGCCGCCTCCGGTGAGGGCGGCATCGACGTGACCACCAAGGCCTTCACCCTGGCCGGCGGCCCCACCTCGCTGCTCGGCGACAAGGGGACCGCGCTGGTGGTGCACGCCAATCCGGACGACGAGAAGACCGATCCCACCGGCAACAGCGGGGGCCGCATCGCCTGCGGCGTCATCACGAAGTAACCGCGCTCCTCTCGCGGCGAGCATCGAGGGCCAGGTCACCGTGACCTGGCCCTCTCGCTTTGTCGGACGACGCGCCCGGCGTGGCAAGAAAAGATCGGCACCCAGTAAGGACACCGCCCCTCGCCGTTGACAAGCCTTCCACGTGCTGCCTAGTATCGCCCGCGTCTCGTCGCCGAGCGCGCGGGGGTGACATGGCGGAGCGGCTTCTCGTCACGAGTGCCGGAACCGGTCCCA
>DATFAJ010000382.1:0-2441 GCA_035254745.1 Candidatus Methylomirabilota bacterium
GGTCAACGTGTCGAAAAGAAGACGGTCGTCCGCGATGGTATGCTCTCCACCATCCCTTCGGAGGTGGGCGCATGAACGGATCGGACGAACGCGAGATCTACCGAGTGGTGTGGCCGCGCGGGGCGCGGACCGTGCAGGCCGCCGACGTCGCTCCGCGGCTCTCCACGCTCGAAGGCAAGACGATCGGCCAGCTCTGGGACGATCTCTTCCGCGGCGACGAGATCTTCCCGATCCTCGAGGAGGAGCTCGCGCGCCGGTTCCCCGGCGTCCGCTTCGTCCGCTACGACACCTTCGGCTCGACCCACGGCCGCCACGAGCAGCGGGTGCTCGCCGAGCTGCCCGAGATGCTGCGGCGCCACGAGGTGGACGCGGTCATCTCGGGGATGGCCTGCTGAGGGAGCTGCACGCCCGCCGTGCTGCGGGCAAGCGCAGTGGTCGAGCGGGCCGGAGTCCCGACCGCGTCCCTGGTCTGCGAGGGCTTCCTCGGACAGGCCGCCACCACCTCCGCCGGGCTCGGGCTGCCCGGCCTGCCGACCGCGCTGGTGCCGGGCCACGTCGACGTGCAGAGCCCGGAGGAGCTGCGGGCGAACGTGGCCGCGGTCACGGTGGACGCGGTGATCCGCAACCTGACCGAGGCGCCCGCCCGGGCCGGCGGCGCGGTGGTGGAGCCGGCGCCGACCGACATCGTCTTCGAGGGGACCTTCGACGAGGTCAACCGCTTCTACTACGAGAACGACTGGAGCGACGGCCTGCCGATCGTGCCCCCGACGCCCGACCGCGTCGCCCGGTTCCTGCGCTTCTGCGACCGGCCGCCGCAGACCGAGCTGGGCGTGCTGCTGCCCGACAAGCGCCGTGCCACCGTCTGGAACGTGGCGGTGAACGGGGTGATGGCGGGCTGCCGCCCCGAGTACATGCCGATCCTGGTCGCGCTCGTGGAGGCGATGGCCGATCCGCGCTACGGGGTGGAGCACAGCGGCAACACGCCCGGCGCCGAGACCCTGATCATCCTGAACGGGCCGCTCATCAAGGAGCTCGGGTTCAACTACGAGCAGGGCGCGCTGCGCGACGGCGTCCAGGCCAACACCACGATCGGGCGCTTCTGGCGCCTGTACCTCCGTAACGTCGCCGGCTTCCTCCACCACCGCACCGACAAGGGCACCTTCGGCAACACCTGGCGGGTGGTGCTGGCCGAGAACGAGGACGCGCTGCGCCGCATCGGCTGGACCACCATCGCGGCGGACGAGGGCGTGCCCGGAGGCAACGCGGTCACGATCTCGCGCTACACCGGCGGCGGCGTCATCGCCTCGGTCTTCGGCAACACCCCGCAGCAGATGCTGCCGTACCTGGCCGACGCCATCGTGGGCAAGGTCGGCTGGGAGCTGCTCTTCACCGTCGGCATGGGCGTGGGCAGCCAGCGGCCGCTCCTGATCCTGAGCCCGATCCTGGCCGAGACGCTCGCCAAAGGCGGGCTCGACAAGGCCGCGCTCAAGCAGCGGCTCTTCGAGCTGGCCCGTATCCCGGCCGCGAAGTTCGAGCGCTACGTGGGGGAGTGGACGAACTTCGTGCCGGGGCGGCCGAGCCTGGTCGAGCTCGTGAAGTCGGGGCAGATCCCGGCCGTCTTCGCCGAGTCCGAGGATCCGGAGCGCCTGGTGCCCATCGTCTGCCGTGCGGAGGACCTCATGGTGGCGGTGAGCGGCGATCCGCTGCGAACCAACGCCTACGCCTTCGCCCACAACGGCATCCTGGGCTACCCCACCACGAAGCCGGTCCGTCTCCCCGCGGACTGGGCCGCCCTGCTGCGCGAAGCCCGAGCCCGCTGACCGGCGGCTCCGAGCACCGCCGGCCCGTGGATTCGATCTGGGTGCTGCTGCCGTCGGGTCAGCGGGCCTCGGGTGAGTGGATCGACGACACCCTGCGGGCGCGCGCGGCGGAGAAGGGGCTGCTCGCGCGCAGCCCCCGGGCGGGCGAGTTCCCGCGCCAGCGCGTGGAGCTGATCCGCGACGACGACCCGGTGGCCGCGGTCAACCGGCTCTACCGGGAGCGCGGCTGGACCGACGGGCTGCCGATCGTCCCGCCCACCCTCGGACGGGTGGACGCGATGGTGGCCCGGAGCCCGCTCGAGCGCCACGTGGTCCTGGGCGACGTGGAGCCGCTCGGCGGCGTGGCGACGGTGGAGAAGGTCGCGGCCAACGCGGTGATGGCGGGCTGCGAGCCGTCGTACTTCCCGGTGGTGCTGGCCGCGGTGCAGGCCATCCTCGATCCCGCGTTCAACCTGCGCGGCGTGCAGACCACCGATGAGAACGTGGCGCCGCTGCTCGTGGTGAGCGGGCCGGTCGCGGCCCGGATCGGGGTGAACGCGGGGTGGGGCGCGCTGGGCCCCGGGTGGCCCGCCAACGCGGCGATCGGCCGCGCGCTGCGTCTGGTCATGCACAACCTGGGCG
>DATFAJ010000383.1:0-12937 GCA_035254745.1 Candidatus Methylomirabilota bacterium
GACTTCGGCCTCGTGGACGGCACCGGCAGCAGCGACGCGGTCCGCCTGCGCCCCGAGCGGCTCGGCCGCGACGCGGTGCTGCTCTACGGGGGGCCGCGCAAGCGCCTCCACCATCTCTGCTACGGCGCGCCCGGGGAGGACTTCGCCCGGGTGCGCGAGTCGCTCCGCCGCGCCGGCGTGCGCGAGACGGACCCGCCCCCGGGCGCCCCGGAGGGCGGCATCTGGATCCGCGATCCCGACGGTAATGCGGTGAACGTCCGCGACGAGGCGCCGGCGGTGGCCCCCGCGGACCCGCCGGTGGCCCTGAACGGCCCCGGCTACGTGCAGCGCGAGGCCGTGCGCGGCTACCCGGAGCGCGGCCGGCGCATCGCGCCGCGCAAGCTCGGCCACGTGCTGCTCTTCACCCCCGACATGGAGCGCCTCATGCGCTTCTACACCGAGACGCTCGGCATGAAGCTCTCGGATCGCTCGCGGGGGATCATCGCGTTCCTGCGCTGCAACACCGATCACCACACCCTGGCCTTGCTCTCCTCGCACGCTCCCGGCTTCCACCACGGCTCCTTCCAGGTGGGCAGCGTGGACGAGATCGCGATGGGCGCGGTCCACATGGCCGAGCGGGGCTGGCAGCCCGGCTGGGGCCTCGGGCGCCACGTGATCGGCTCGAACTTCTTCTACTACCTGCGCGACCCGTGGGGCAGCTTCAGCGAGTACTACTACGACCTCGACTACATCCCGGAAGGCTGCGCGTGGGAGGTGCGGGACTTCCCGCCCGAGGACTCCCTCTACGTGTGGGGCCCGCCGTGCCCGGCCGACTTCGGCGAGAACAAGGAAGCATGGACCTAGAGTTCCTCCACTCCCTGGCGCAGCCGGCCACCACCAAGATCGTGCTCTGCTCCCTCGACGGCCTCGGCGGCCTGCCGGAGCCGCGCACCCGCAAGAGCGAGCTCGAGACCGCGCGCATCCCCAACCTCCACGCCCTCGCCGGGCACGCGGCCTGCGGCCTCCTGCGCCACGTCGGCCCCGGCATCACGCCCGGCAGCGGTCCGGGACACCTGGGTCTCTTCGGCTACGACCCGCTCCGCTTCCCGGTGGGCCGCGGTGTCCTCGAGGCGCTCGGCATCGACTTCGAGCTGCAGGGCGGGGACGTGGCCGCGCGCGGGAACTTCTGCACCGTCGACGCCCGCGGGGCCATCACCGACCGGCGGGCGGGGCGCATCGGCACCGACCTGTGCGTGCGCCTGTGCGAGCGCCTTCGCAAGATTCGCCTCGACGGGGTGCAGCTCCTGGTGGAGCCGGTCAAGGAGCACCGATTCGTGCTCGTCCTGCGGGGCGCGGGCCTGTCCGGCCGACTCTCCGAGACGGATCCGCAGCAGCTCGGGGTACCGCCGCTCCCGGTCTCCGCGCTGGACCCCGAGGCGGAGCGGACCGCCGGGCTGGTCAACGCATTCGTGGAGGCGGCGCGGCCGATCCTGCGCGACGAGGCGCCCGCGAACATGCTGCTGCTGCGGGGCTTCGATCAGCGCCCTCACCTGCCGCTCTTCCCCGACACGTTCCGGCTGCGGGCCGCCGCGGTCGCGGCGTACCCGATGTACCGCGGCCTCTCGCGCCTGGTCGGCATGGACGTGCTCAAGACCGGCGGCACGTTCTCGGAGGAGATCGACACGCTCGAGCAGCAGTGGGAGCACTACGACTTCTTCTTCCTCCACTACAAGGACACCGACAAGGCCGGCGAGGACGGCGACTTCGACGCCAAGGTCGCCGCGCTCGAGCGCTTCGACGCCCTGCTGCCGCGGGTGCTCGCCCTGCGCCCGGACGTCCTCGCGGTCTCGGGCGACCACGCCACCCCGTCGATCCTGAAGGGGCACGGCTGGCAGGGGGTGCCCGCGCTGATCTCGAGCCCCTACTGCGGTGACGATCTGGTCAGCCGCTTCACCGAGCGGGACTGCGCGAGCGGCTCGCTCGGGGTGATGCCCGCGCAGGACCTGATGCCCCTGCTGATGGCGAACGCCCTCCGCTTCACCAAGTACGGAGCCTAGGACGGTACCCGCCTCTCGCGGGGCGGAGTGACGGTTTAGGTTGGGGGCGGAAATCGCCCGCGGTATCCTGGCCCCAGACTCATGAAGCGGTCGCACTGCCTGCTGTCCGCCGCGATTCTGCTCGCCCTGGGCGTGGCCGGCCTCGCCGTCCCGACCCGGGAGAGCGCGCCCCCCGCACCTCCCGCGCTCGCCGAGGCTCCGCCGGTCGCGCCGGACCCGATCGCCCCGGAGCCGGTGGAGGTCACCCTCAAGCGCGGCGAGACCCTCGAGGCCGCGCTGCGGCGGGGCGGGATCGAGCGCCCCGAGGCGGCCGCGATCGTGACCGGCCTCCGCGGCAGCGTCAACATGCGGCGGCTGGCGCCCGGCGAGCGTCTCACCGTCAAGGCGGGACCGCCGGACACCGCGCCCGAGATCACGTGGACGCGCTCGCCCGCGGAGCGCTACGAGATCCGATCGACCGACGGGCGCTGGACGGTCGAGGCGGTGCGCCCCGACGTCGACACCCGCGTGGTGGCGGTCGCCGGCGAGGTCCGCGACTCCCTCTTCGCCAGCGTGGAGCGGCTCGGAGAGACCGCCAACCTCACCGCGCGCCTGGTGAGCCTCTTCGAGTGGGATTTCGACTTCGCGGCCGACTCGCTGCCCGGCGACCGCTTCCGGTTCCTGGTGGAGAAGCGCTACGTCGGCGACCAACTGTTGGGCTACGGCAACATCCTGGTCGCGCAGTACATGACCGCGGGCCGGCCGGTGCTCACCAGCGTGGCCTTCCAGGAGGCGGGGAGCCGCGCGGACTACTACGACGCCTCCGGCCGCTCGGTGCGGAAGATGTTCCTGCGGGCGCCGCTCGACTTCACGCGCATCACCTCCGGCTTCTCCCACGCGCGCCACCATCCGATCCTGGGCGGCCTCAGGCCGCACCTGGCCGTCGACTACGGAGCGCCGGTCGGCACTCCGGTGCGCGCGGTGGCCGACGGCGTGGTCACGCAGGCCGGCTGGGACGGCGGCTTCGGCCTCTCGATCTCGCTCCGCCACGCCCGCGGCTACGAGACGATGTACAACCATCTCTCGCGGCTCGAGGTGAAGCGGGGCGAGCGGGTGCGCCAGCGACAGGTCATCGGGCGCGTCGGGACCACCGGGCTCTCCACCGGCCCCCACCTCGACTATCGCGTGCGGAAGGCCGGCGTCTTCGTGAACCCGCTCGGCGAGAAGTTCATCCCCGGCGCCCCGGTGCCCGCCCATCGGCGCGGGGCCTTCCAGGTGCACGTGAAGGCCCTGCTCGAGCGGCTCGACGCCCAGGCCCCCTTCCCGCCCAGCGCCCCCGGCCGATCCTGATCTCCCGGCCCCTCGCTCCGCCGCCGCGGTAGAGGCGCCGCCTCATGTTCCGGCAGCGCGCCGGCTCGAGCCTCTGCTACCGGTGCGGCAAGCTCAACCGCGTCGACGCGGCGGTCTGCTTCTACTGCGGCGCCCACCGGCCCGGCCTGTGGGGATTCGCACCGCTGGCCGGCCGGCTGGTCGGCCATCTGGACTTCGCCAAGGCAGTCACCGCGGCCTGCGTCGCGCTCTACGTGGCGTCCGTCCTGCTGGACCCTGCGGCGGCCTTCCGGGCCCGTAGCCCGTTCGACCTGCTCTCCCCGAGCGACCGCGCGCTGGTCAGCCTCGGCATGGCGGGGGCGGCCCCGTGGGCGGCCGGCTGGTGGTGGACGCTCGTCACCGGCATGTACCTGCACGGCAGCCTGCTCCACATCGTCTTCAACCTGCTCTGGGTGCGCCAGCTGGCGCCCGCGGTCGAGCAGCTCTTCGGACGCTCGCGGCTCGTCGTGATCTACACCGCGGGCGGCGTGCTCGGGTTCGTGCTCTCCAACCTGGTCGGCATCCGCTTCACCCTCGGGGCGTCCGGCGCGGTCTTCGGCCTGCTGGGCGCCATGGTCGCCTACGGGCGGAGCCGGGGCGGCGCGTTCGGCGTCGCGGTGCTCCGGCAGTACGGGCAGTGGGCGCTCTTCATGTTCATCGCCAGCTTCTTCCTCGCCGGGGTGAACAACTGGGGCCACGCGGGCGGTTTCGCGGGCGGCTATCTCGCCGCGCTTGCCCTCGGCCACCTCGAGCGCCGGCCCGAGCGCGGCGTCGACCGGCTGGTGGCGGTCGCCACCGTGGGGCTCACCGCGCTCTCGTTCGCGCTCGCGATCTGGAACGGCTTCCTGCGCTGACCGCTCGCTTCAGACGGGGCGATCGGCCTCAGCGCGGAACGCCTCGACCTGCTCCGGCCGGCCGAAGACGCGGAGCCGGTCGCCGGGGCGCAGCCGGGTGGCCGCGGAGGGATTGACCACCGCTAGGCCGTCCGGCCGCTCCACCGAGACCACCGTCACCCCGAAGCGCTCGCGCACCCGGGCCTCGCCGAGCGACAGGTCGGCGAGCGCGCCGGCGCCGAGCCTCACCTCGTGCACCTCGGGCAGCGCGTCCGCGACGAGGCCGCCGCGGTCCGGGACGCCCGCCGCGTTCATGGCGCCGCGGAAGCGGGTCAGGTAGTCGAGGACGCGCGACTGCGGCTGCGCGAGCTGCCGGAGCGCGTGCCGGATCAGGGTGGCCGCCGCCTCCAGCTCGGGCTCGATGACCTCGGTGGCCCCCGCCTCGCGGAGCCCGTCGCAGCCCGACGCGGTGTGGGCCCGCGCCAGGATCGGCACGTGCGGGTTCCCGCCTCGGACGGCCCGCACCACCAGCTGGGCCCGATCCATCTCGGGCAGCGCCACCACCACCAGCGCCGCCCGGGCCGCGCCCGCCTCCTCGAGGAGGCGGGGCTGCGCGGCGTCGCCGAACAGGCACGGCACGTCGCGGGAGCGCAGCCCGCGCACGATGTCGGGATCCCGCTCGATGACCACGAACCGGATCCCGAAGGTCTCGAGCGCCTCGCCGACCGCGCTGCCCACGCGGCCGAAGCCGCAGAGCACGACGGATTCCGCCCCCGCCCGCTCCACGCCACCCGGGGCGGATCGCAGCGGCAGCCCGCGGAGGCGAGCGATCCACCCGGGCGCGGCGCGCACGAGCGCCGCGTTGATCAGGATCGTGATCAGCGCGGCGGCGAGGGTGGCGTTGTAGACGTCGGCGCCCACGTGCCCGGCCGTCCGCGCGACCTGGACCAGGATGAAGGAGAACTCGCCGATCTGGGTGAGCCCGACCCCGACCAGCAGCGCGGTCCAGAGCGGCTGGCGGAAGAGCCAGACCACGAGGGTCCACAGCACGAGCTTGCCGACCACCACCATCACCACCATCGTGGCGAGCAGGGGCACGTTGGCGAAGAGGCGGCCCGGATCGATCAGGGCCCCGATGGTCACGAAGAACAGCGCCACGAAGACGTCGCGCAGCGGCAGGAGCCGGGCCAGCGTCTCGTGGGCATAGTCGGATCCGTTGATGATGAGGCCGGCCAGGAAGGCCCCGAGCGCGAGCGAGAGCCCGGCGGCCTGGGTGAGGGCAGCGGTGCCGAGCCCCACCGCGAGGGTCACGAGCAGGAACATCTCGTCGCTGTGCATGCGGGCCACCCGCGTCATCAGCGGCGGGATGATCTTGGCGGCCACGTAGCCGGCCGGGATCAGGATGAGCAGCGCCCGGCCGAGGGTCCACGCGATCGTGAGCAGGCGACCCGGCTCGGGCGAGCCCAGCGTGGGGATGACGACGATGAGGATCACTACCGCCAGATCCTCGACGAGGGTGATGCCGATCATCACGCGCCCGTGGCGCGAGTGCAGCTCCCCCCGGTCCATGAGCAGCCGCGCCAGCACCATCGTGCTGGCCACCGAGATGACGATGCCCACGATGGCGCCCTGGAGGAGCGGCCAGCCCAGGGGAATCGCCACTCCCAGTCCCAGCGCGACCGAGAGCAGGATGCCGAGCGGGCCGCCCAGGAGCGCCACCCACTTCACGCGCAGCAGGTCGCGCAGCGAGAACTCGATGCCCACCGAGAACATCAGGAGGATCACGCCGATCTCGGCGAACAGCTCGAAGGTGTGCAGGTCCGAGACCGCGGGGCCGGGGGTGAGCGGGCTGATCAGGATGCCGCCCAGCACGTAGCCCAGGACGAGCGGCTGGCCCGCGAGCCGGGCGAGCGCGCCGCCCGCCACCGCGGCCACGAAGACGTAGGCCAGGTCCCGGAAGAAGATCGATTCGGCGGCCACGGCCAAGTTTCGCATCCACGCCGGGCGGGGCCAAGCCTCGAGTCCACTCCGGGCCGCCCCGGCGTCGTATACTGCTGGGCGGAGGCGACCCATGACCGAGCGACGCAGAGCGCCCGCTCCCACGGCTCAGGCGAAGATCAAGCAGCTCGAGACCCGGCTCGCACAGGTGGAGGCCGACCTCGAGCGGGTGCGCAGCACCGCCGCGCGGGGCGGCCTGACCCGCGAGAAGCTCGCCGGCATCGAGAAGACGATGGCCGCCCAGGTGGCGCGGGCCCAGGCCGGGCTCAAGGAGTCGGTCAACCGGCTCAGCCGCCGGCTCCTGAGCGCGCGCTCACGGCAGGAGGCGGCCCGGCAGGTCGCGCAGGCCCGCGAGGGGGTCAAGGAATCCCTGGACCGCCTGGCCCGCACCCTCGGCGACTCGCAGAAGAAGGTCACGCGCGAGGTCTCGCTGCTGACCCGCGGCGTGCGGGCCGGTGTCAAGGCGGGCCGCGCCGCCTACCGGGGAAGACGCCGCTAGCCGGATTTTCATCTTGGCCCCCCCGCCCGCCACGCCCACAATGGATACTCGATGCGCCCGATCCTGATCTGTCCGGATGATCTGCTCGAGCACATGGTGGCGGCCGCCGCCTTCCCGGGCGAGCGGCCGCTCTACCTGGTCTCGCGGGCGAGCCTGCGCACCCGGCTCGGCCGCCACGGCGATCGGGCCGTCGCGGGCAAGGTGACCGACGTGGCCTTTCTCCGCGAGGCCCTGCGCGGGGGGCGCGGGCCGGTGGTGGTGGCCGCGCCCGCCGGGCGGCTCGGCCGCGTGGCCGCGGCGGTGCGGGACGCGCTGCCCGACGCCCCGATCCTGGTGCTCCGCGACGACGACCGGCCACTCTCCGGTGCGACCGTGGTGCCGCTCTCCGCCTTCGGCGAGCGCATCATCCAGCCCGCGGTGGACCGCGCGACCCAGCGGGTCCGCGCCGACCGGCTGCGCGCCCATTTCTACGACGCGGAGCGGGTGCTGATCCTCATGCAGGACGATCCCGATCCCGACGCGATCGCCTCCGCGCTGGCGCTCAAGACCCTGCTCGGCCGCACCCGCACCTCGGCTCCCATGTGTACCTTCGGCACCATCACCCGGCCCGAGAACGTGGCGATGTGCAAGATCCTCGAGATCGAGGTGGAGGCGATCAACGCCGCGGACCTCGCCCAGTTCGACCGGGTGGCGATGGTCGACGTGCAGCCGTCGTTCCTCGAGGAGCGCTTCGACGAAGTCGACCTGGTGATCGACCACCATCCGGTGGAGCAGCCCATCCGCGCCCGCATCAAGGACGTGCGGCCGTCGTACGGAGCCACCTCCACGATCCTGGTCGAGTACCTGCGCGCGGCGGACGTCAAGATCACCCAGCGCCTCGCCACCGCGCTCCTCTACGGCATCAAGTCCGACACGCTCGGCCTCGAGCGCGGCGGGACCCGGGCGGACCTGGAGGCGTTCTCGTATCTCTATCTCCTCGCGAACCACAACGCGCTCCGTCGCATCGAGCGGCCCGAGCTCTCCCAGGAAGCGCTCGACGTGCTCGCCGAGGGCCTGGCCAAGCGCCGGGTCCTCCAGGGCGTGTTCTTCTCGCACCTGGGCCGGGTCGCCACCGTGGACCTCATCCCTCAGTTCGCCGACTTCGGGCTCCAGGCGGAGGGCGTGCAGTGGTCGGTGGTCTCCGGCGTGGTCGGCGACGAGGTTCACGTCTCGGTCCGCAACGTCGGGTACGTCAAGAGCGCGGGGGACGTGACCCGGGCCGCGTTCGGGGACCTGGGCGTGGGCGGCGGTCATCGCACGATGGCCAAGGCCATCTTCCCGGTGCGGCAGCTCGCCCGCGCCAAGGGCGAGGCCTCCTGCCAGGACCTGATCGTCGAGCGCTTCCTGCGTGCGCTCGGCGTCGCGACCCGGCCGCCGGAGAGCGACCCGTCGTGATCGTCATCTACCTGCTGATGGCCCTGGTCGGCTCCGCCGCCACCCTGTTCGCCGCGCAGAACATCGACCCCGTGGTGATCCGCTTCCTGGTGTGGCGGATCGAGGGCATGCCGCTCGCCCTCGTGATCCTGCTCTCGCTGCTGGTCGGCGTGGTCTTCGCCTCGCTCAGTGGCGCGGTCCGCCACTGGCGGCTCCGGTCCCGAGTCCGGCAGCTCGAGGCCCAGGTCGCGCAGCTCACCATCGCGCAGGGCGGCGCTCCGCCCGCCTCTCGCCCGCCGCAGAGCCCCGCCCCGCCGGCCTAGTCCGTCGTCATGGCCGAGGCCACCCGGCTCACCGACACCGTCCGGGATCTGCTGGAGTCGGGGCGCCGCGAGCGCCTGAGCCAGGTTCTCGAGGACGCCCACGCCGCCGACATCGCGGCGGCGCTGCGCGAGCTGCCCGTCCCGGATCAGGTCACGCTCTTCCGGCTGCTCGGCCGCGAGTCGGCCGGAGCGGTGATGGCCGAGCTGGGGGATCAGTCGCTCCACGAGCTGACCGCCGCGCTCGACGAGGGCGAGATCTCGAGCGTCCTCGATCGGATGCGACCGGACGACGCCGCCCAGGTCCTGGAGGAGCTGCCCGCCGAGCAGGTCGAGAAGGTGCTGGACCTCATGAAGGAGGAGAAGTCCGAGGAGGTCCAGGGGCTCCTCGAGTACGGCGAGAAGACGGCCGGGCGGCTGATGACCCCCGACATGCTCGCCGTCCTGGAGTACGTCACGGTGGCTCAGGCGGTGGAGCAGGTCCGCAAGTCCCCGGTGGCCGAGACCGCCCCGATCCTCTACGTGGTGGACGACCATGACCACCTCGTGGGGAGCCTCCCCTGGCGCCGCCTCGTCACCGCCGACCCCGCGGCTCCTGTGGGGCTGCTCCGGCAGGAGGAGCCGGTGAGCGTGACCCCGGAGACCGACCAGGAGGAGGTGGCGCGCCTGGTCGCCAAGTACAACCTGGTGGCCATCCCGGTGGTCGACGGCGGCCACCGCCTCCTGGGCGTCATCACGGTCGACGACGTCATCGACGTGATCCGAGAGGAGGCGACCGAGGACATCCAGCGGCTCGGCGGCGCCGCCGGCGACGAGACCGTCCTGGACCCGGCCCGGGCCGTGTTCCCGAAGCGCCTGGTCTGGCTGCTGATCAACCTCGGGACGGCCATCCTGGCTGCCTCGGTGATCGGCCTCTTCGAGGGCTCCATCCGGGAGCTGGCGCTGCTGGCCGTCTTCATGCCGATCGTGGCCTCGATGGGGGGCATCGGGACTACCCAGACCGCCACCGTGGTGGTGCGCGGGCTGGCCCTGGGCGACATGTCCGCCACCCACCTCTGGCGGGTGCTCCGCAAGGAAGCCACCCTGGCCGTGACCATCGGGCTGGCGACCGGCCTGGTCATGGCCGTGATCGCCTACCTCTGGAAGGGCCAGGCCCTGCTCGCCGGGATCATCGCGCTCGCCATGACCCTCAACATGATCGTGGCCGCGGTGGTCGGGGTGGTCATTCCGCTGCTCCTGAAGAGCTTCCGGGTCGACCCGGCCATCGCCTCGAGCGTGATCATCACCACGTTCACCGACGTCTTCGGCTTCTTCTCGTTCCTGGGGCTGGCCACGCTGCTGATCCGGTATCTCCTCTAGATCGCGGAGGTAAGATTTACCCTCGCAGCGTGTAAAAACGAGTAGCGATTTCGCTTCCCACCCGCATGCAAGACCTTCCGGGCGCCGCAGGCCCCCGAAAAATCGCGCGTTCCCCATAGCCCCGGTGCCCGGAGGCATGACGCGTGCTGGCATGAGGGTTGCCTCATTGAAAAGACGGAGGAGGCCCGGAGTCTCGGGCACTTCCGGCTCCGGTAGGGATCGCTCCCCAAGCCTCTCGGCCTCACGCCACGGGTGCATCCGGTCCGGGCGCCTAGCCCACAACAACAACTCTGGCCGCCCGACGGGCGGCCAAGGAGGCTTGGACCGTGAAGCTCGAGACGACGTCGCGCGCCATCCGGCGTGCGCAGTCGGTGGGATCCCGTCCCCGGCTGGAGGTTCGAGGGAAGTTCTTCTTCGCTGGTGACGAGAAGGTCCCGCTCCGAGGGGTCACCTACGGCCCCTTCGCCCCGGATGCGGATGGCTTCAGATATCCCGCTCCCGAGGTGGTCGAGCGCGACCTGGCCCTGATCACCGAGCTCGGAGCCAACTGCCTCCGGCTGTTCACCCCGCCCCCGCGCTGGCTCCTGGACATGGCGGCGGACCGCAACCTGTGGGTGCTGGTGGGTATTCCGTGGGCCGAGCACGTCTGCTTCCTCGACTCCGATGAGCTCACCGACACCGTCCGCCGGACGGTGACCGAGATCGTGGAGGCCTGCCGGGACCATCCGGCGGTCGGCGCGTTCCTGGTCGGCAACGAGATCCCGCCCGACATCGTCCGGTGGTACGGTCCGCAGCGCGTCGCCGGCTTCCTCCGGGAGCTGGCCGGCCTGATCAAGCGCGTGGAGCCCACCGCCCTCGTCGGCTACGCCAACTTCCCCTCCACCGAGTACCTCGAGACCGACTTCACCGACTTCCTGGCCTTCAACGTCTACCTGCACTCGGAGCCCGAGTTCCGTCGCTACCTCTCGCGCCTGCACAGCCTGGCCGGTGACCGGCCGCTGGTCCTGACCGAGTTCGGCATCGACTCCCTCCGGGAGGGTGAGATCGTGCAGGCCGCGACGCTGTCGTGGCAGGTGCGGACCGCGATGGAGATGGGGGTGGCGGGGACGGTCGTCTTCTCGTTCACCGACGAGTGGTACACCGGCGGCTGCGACATCGCCAACTGGGCGTTCGGCCTGGTGGACCGCGAGCGGAGACGGAAGCCCGCCTTCCAGGCCGTCCAGCGCTGGTACGCCGCTCCGGGCCTGCCCGCGCTCGCCGAGTATCCAAAGGTCTCGGTCGTCATCTGCGCCTACAACGCCGAGCCGACCATGCAGGCCTGCCTCGCCTCGCTCCAGAACCTCAAGTACCCGGCCTTTGAGGTCATCGTGGTCGACGACGGCTCGACCGATCGCACCGGCAAGATCGCGGACAGCTTCGAGGGCATCCACGTCATCCACCAGGAGAACAAGGGCCTGAGCGCGGCGCGCAACGTGGGCATCGCGGCGTCGCTCGGCGAGATCGTCGCCTTCACCGACTCGGACTGCGTGGTGGATCCGGACTGGCTGCACTACCTGGTCGCGACCTTCCTCCAGACCGGGCTCCCGGCGGTGGGCGGGCCCAACCTGCCGCCGCCGGAGGACTCGGTGGTGGCCGCGTGCGTGGCCGCCTCACCGGGCGGGCCGCTCCACGTGCTGCTGGACGACGTGGAGGCCGAGCACATCCCGGGCTGCAACATGGCCTTCCGCCGCGAGGTGCTGGAGGAGATCGGCGGCTTCGATCCCATCTACCGCTCCGCGGGCGATGACGTGGACGTCTGCTGGCGGCTCCAGGACCGCGGCTACCGCATCGGCTTCAGCCCGGCGGCCATGGTCTGGCACTTCCGTCGCAACACCATGAAGGCTTACATCGGGCAGCAGAAGGGCTACGGCAAGGCGGAGGCGCTGCTCTACTTCCGCCATCCCCAGCGCTTCAACGCGCTCGGCTACTCCCGCTGGCGCGGGCGCATCTACGGCGGCATCTCGGCTCTCTTCTCCCTCCGTCGCCCGGTGATCTACGGCGGCGTCTTCGGCCGCGGCCTCTTCCAGACCCTCTACCAGCCCCCGTCCACCGTGCTCTCCTACCTGCCCTTCACGCTCGAGTGGAACCTCGTCGGCGCGCTGCTGCTGGCCTACGGGGCGATGAAGGGCGGCTGGTACTGGCTCGGGGCGGCGCCGGTCGCGCTCTCGTGGGCCTGCTGCGTCTGGGCCGCGATGCGCGCGCGGGTCGACACCCTCGCGGGCGGCATCCAGGGGCGACTGCTCATCTCGGTCCTGACCTACTTCGGCCCGCTCCTGCGCTCGCTCGAGCGGTACAAGTGGTGGGTCCGCGGCCTCACCGCGGCGGAGCCCTCACCGTCCGATCGTCCGGTGCAGGCCCTGCCCTGGTCGTGGCGCGAGCGAGCCTTCTCGGCCGCGTTCTGGACCGAGAGCGCGCTCGAGAAGGAGACCATCCTCCACGGCATGATGGAGGTGCTCGCGGCCCGCAAGTACTTCGTGCTGGTGGATCAGGGCTGGAGCGAGTGGGATCTGGACGTGCATGGCGGCGTCTGGGCGCGCGGCCGGATCAAGGCGTGCACCGAGAACCACGGCGGCGAGCGGCGCGTCCTCCGCGTCAAGTGTGCGCTCCGGACCTCGCGGCTCGCCCGCGGGGTGCTGGCCGGCGCGGTGGTGGCGGCGGGGCTCGGCCTGCAGCTCGGGCTGCCCGCCCTCGCGGTGGCCGGCGCGGCCACCGGGGTGGTGGCCGGGGCCGCGCTGCTGCGCGACTCGGTGGGCCTCGGGCGGATGCTCTTCGACGCGCTCCAGGGAGTGGCGCGGCGCGCGCGACTGCACTACGCGCCCCCGCTCGATGCCAGCGCGGCCGAGGTGAAGTGAGCGGCTTCGCCGGGCGCGTCTCGGGCTACCTCTGGCCCCACCGGGGGCGCATCCTGTGGGCGCTGGCTCAGGTCTGCCTGACCAGCGCGCTCGAGCTGCTCAAGCCGTGGCCGCTCAAGCTCATCATCGACTCGGTGCTGGGCGGCCAGCCCACTCCGGGAGGTCTCGGCGGTGGCTGGAGTCCGGGCGCCCTGCTGCTCACCGCCTGCGTGGCGCTGGTCCTGATCTACGCGGCGCTGGG
>DATFAJ010000384.1:0-2386 GCA_035254745.1 Candidatus Methylomirabilota bacterium
AGGTTGCCGGTGGGCTCGTCGGCCAGGAGCAGGCCGGGCGACTTGACGATGGCCCGGGCCAGGGAGGCCCGCTGGGCCTCGCCCTGCGAGAGCTGGTTCGGATAGGCCTGGGCCCGGGCGGAGAGCCCCACCGCCTTGAGCGCCGCGAAGGCCTTGGGGGTGATGTCGCGCCGCGGGGTGCCCAGCACGCGGAGCACGAAGGCCACGTTCTCGAACACGGTGCGGCCGGCGAGGAGCTTGGAGTCCTGGAAGACGATGCCGATCGAGCGGCGCAGGCGCGGGATCTCCGAGCGCCGCAGCTCGGTGACGTCGAAGCCCGCCACCTCGATGTCGCCCTCGGAGGGTGTCTCGGCGCGATACAGCATGCGCAGCAGCGTGGTCTTCCCGGCTCCGCTGGCGCCGGTGAGCACGACGAACTCGCCCTTGGCGACGCTGAAGGAGATGCCGCTGAGGGCGGCCACCCGGGAGGGGCCGGATCCGAAGACCTTCGACACGTGCTGCAGCCGAATCATGGGCTGCCCTCCATCTTACCTAACTATTCAGACTTTCGGTAGTTTCTCGGTCAGAAGGCGGTTGACGAGGGCCGGGTTCGCCTTGCCCTGCGTCGCCTTCATCACCTGGCCCACCAGGAAGCCCAGCGCGGCCTTCTTCCCGGCCCGGTAGTCCTCCACGACCTTGGCGTGCTCGCCCAGCACCCGGTCCACCGCGGCGCCGAGCGCGCCCTCGTCGGCCACCTGGGTCAGCCCCTCGCGGCTCACGATGGCCTGGGCGGTGTCTCCCGAGCGGTACATCTTCTCGAACACGTCCTTCGCGATCTTGCCGCTGATGGTGCCGTCATCGATGAGGGCCAGGAGCCCGACCAGGTTGGCGGGCGGGATCGGGCAGGCGCCGATCGCCCGATCGTCGTCGGCCGGAAGCTCGCGGAGCAGCTCGTTGAGCACCCAGTTGGCCACGCCCTTGGGCTTGCCGGACGCGCGCGCGGCCGCCTCGAAGTAGTCGGCCAAGCCGCGACCCTGGGTCAGCAGGTCGGCCTCGTAGGGCGACAGCGCGTAGGCGGACAGGAAGCGGGCGCGGCGCGCCTCGGGCAGCTCCGGAAGACGCGACCGCACCTCCTCCACCCACGCCCCCTGCACGTCGAGCGGTGGCAGGTCGGGCTCCGGGAAGTAGCGGTAGTCGTGGGCGAACTCCTTCGAGCGCATCGAGACCGTCACCGCCCGGTCCGGATCCCAGAGCCGGGTCTCCTGCACGATCCGCTCCCCGGTGTCGAGCGCCCGGGTCTGCCGCCGGATCTCGTGCTCGAGCGCGTCGCGGACGTTGCGGAACGAGTTCATGTTCTTGATCTCGACCTTGGTCCCGTACTCCGCCTGCCCGCGCGGCCGGAGCGAGATGTTGGCGTCGCAGCGCAGGGAGCCCTCCTCCATGTTGCCGTCGCACACCCGGAGGTAGATCAGGATCGCGCGCAGGGTCTTGAGATAGGCGGCGGCCTCGTCGGGGCTGCGCAGGTCGGGCTTCGAGACGATCTCCATCAGGGGCACGCCGGCGCGGTTGTAGTCCACGCTGCTCGACTGAGCGGTCTCGAGCGCGCCCTCGTGGAGCAGCTTGCCCACGTCCTCCTCGAGGTGCACGCGCTGGACGCCGATCTCCCGCGCGCCCAGGCCCGCGTCTACCACCAGGCGGCCGTGCTCCGCCAGCGGCTCCTCGTACTGACTGATCTGGTAGTTCTTCGGCATGTCCGGGTAGTAGTAGTGCTTGCGGGCGAACCGGTTGTGCGCGTTGATCCGGCAGCCGATCGCGAGCGCGGTCATGATGCCGAACTCCACCGCGCGCCGATTGATCACCGGCAGCGAGCCGGGCATCCCCTGGCAGACCGGGCACGTACGGGTGTTGGGCGGAGCGCCGAATTCCGCCCGGCAGCCGCAGAACATCTTGGTGACGGTCGCGAGCTGGGCGTGGACCTCGAGGCCGATGATGGTCTCGTAGTTGTTCATTTCATCGCGCTTGAATGTCGCATTACTTCGGCTTGCGCTTTGGCCTCTTCGGGCCGTTGGCCCTCATCGGGGCGTCCTGTCAACCGGGCCGTCATCGGGGCGTGCGATCAACCGGGCCGTCATCGGGGCGTCCTCTCGGCCGTCGTCACATCGAGCAGGGGTCGGCGGGCGTGCCAGTCGGTGACGGTCTGGTAGGCGTGGGCGGCCCGCAGGAGCGTGGCCTCGTCGAAGGCGCGCGCGATGAGCTGGAGCCCGATCGGCAGCCCGGCCCGGGTGAGCCCGCCCGGGATCGACACGCCGGGCAGCCCGGCCAGGTTCACCGGGATCGTGAAGATGTCGTTGAGGTACATCTGGAGCGGGTCGGCCTTCTCGCCCATCTTGAACGCCACCCCGGGGGT
>DATFAJ010000385.1:0-6724 GCA_035254745.1 Candidatus Methylomirabilota bacterium
CTCGCGCAGCAAGGCGGGGCTACCGTGCGCCGCCGCGATGACCCCGAGCCCGCCCGCCGCCGACACCGCCGCCGCGAGAGGTGCGCGGGCCACGAACGCCATGCCGGCCTGGCAGATCGGGTACCGGATGCCGAGGCGGTCGCAGAGCGGGGTGTGCAGCGGAGAGCGCGTCGCCGTGATCATGCCTCACCTCGAGGACGCGGTCGGTCGAGCGCCCGGAGAAGAAGTGGTGCCGGAGGCGGGACTCGAACCCGCAGGCCCTTGCGGACACCGCATTTTGAGTGCGGCGCGTATGCCAGTTTCGCCACTCCGGCCCGTTGCCGTTGCCAGTATACTCTGGAGCGCTCGCGGTAGGCGTGCCCAACCCGAATCTCATCCCACGGAGGTGCCCCATGGCCGATAGAGCAGGCGCCGTGATGTTCAAAGGCAATCCGGTCGCGCTCGGCGGGCCCGAGATCAAGGCCGGCAGCGACGCACCCGACTTCACCGCGCTCGACAATGGGCTCCAGCCGGTGAAGCTGAGCCAGGCCCGCGGCAAGGTCATCGTGCTCAGCGCGGTACCGTCGCTCGACACCCCCGTGTGCGACACGGAGACCCGCAAGTTCAACCAGGAGGCGGGCAAGCTCGGGGCCAGCGTCGAGGTGTGGACGGTGAGTATGGACCTGCCGTTCGCCCAGAAGCGCTGGTGCGGCGCGGCCGGCGTCACCGCGGTGAAGACGCTGTCCGACTTCCGCGAGCGCTCCTTCGCCCAGAACTACGGGGTGCTCGTGAAGGAGGGGCCGCTCGCCGGGCTCACCGCGCGCGCCGTCTTCGTGGTGGGCAAGGACGGCAAGGTCAAGCACGCCGAATACGTCAAGGAGATCACCACCGAGCCCAACTACGACGCCGCGCTCGCGGCGGCCAGGCAGGCGGCCGGCGGCTAGACTGGGGACGAGTCGTCGCAAGTATCGGCCAACCTTGACAAAACAAAGCCGTCCACGTTACGCTGGACGGTGCGGTGGGGCTGTAGCTCAGTTGGGAGAGCACAAGGCTGGCAGTCTTGGGGTCAGGGGTTCGAGCCCCCTCAGCTCCACCAAATCTTGACGCGGGGCTACGGAGCGATCCGTGGCCCCGCGCGTGCGTTCCGCGCCGGCTCGCCGCGCGCGATGTCGCCGACGGGCCTCGGCCGGACCTGTGGCGAGTTGTCCGCGAGATACGCGAGCGTCATTCCGTGGAGATGTCGAGTCGGGGAAAGCGCGGGATCGTGCGGCCCCCGTCCATCACGATGGCCTGCCCGGTCACGAAATCGAACTCCGACGAGCACAGGCGGACCACCATCCGGCCGATCTCCGCCTGGGTCACGAGGCGGCCGAGCGGCGTGCCGGCGATCGCGGCCGCCTTGTAGGCCGCCATGCGGTCGGTGCGGGCGCTCGCGATCTGGCTCGGCACCACCGCGTTGACGGTGATCACCGGCGCCAGCTCCAGCGCGAGCGCCTCGGTCAGCGCCAGCAGCGCGGCCTTGGCGACGCCGTAGACGCCGTGCGAGCGCACCAGGCCGGACGTGGCTCCGATGTTGACGATGCGCCCCCACCCCGCCCGCCGCATCCCCGCGGCGGTGAGCTGGGTCGTGAGGTAGACCGCCTTCAAATTCGCGTCCATCACGTGGTCCCAGTCCGCCTCGGCGAGCTCGCAGAACGCGGCGCCGTTGAACGGCCCCGCGTTGTTCACCACGACGACGGGGTCCCCGAGCCGCGCCTGCACCTCGGCCACCAGCCGCCGCACGTCGTCGGTCCGCGCCACGTCGGCCGCGAACACCTCGGCCGCGCCTCCCGCGCCGCGGATCGCCGCCGCGACCGCCTCGGCGGCGGCGCGATCGGCGCGGTAGTGCACCGCCACCCGCGCCCCCGCGGCGGCGAGGGCGCGCGCGATGTCCACCCCAGTTCCGTTCGAGGCGCCGGTCACGAGGGCGACGCGCCCGCCCAGCGCGGTCACGGCTCCACGAGCTCCGACCAGATCGACGTGGTGTAGCTCCGGTCGAGGTACTTCGCGTAGAGCTCGTCGATCAGCTCCTTGCCCGACGCGGCGAGCTCCCGCTCGTAGGCGGCCCGGTCGGTGATCTCGATCCGCTCGATGTAGTCCCACGGGCCGCCCGCGAGGCGGGCGTCGGCCGCGGTGATCCGGTGCGTGCGGTAGCTCACGATGGTCTTGAGCCGTCCCGCCACCACGTAGTCCACCTCGCGCTCGAACCGCTCGTATTCCGCCGCGTCGACACCGGGCCGGAGCTTCGCGAGCACGTATCGCACGATCGCCATCGTGGCCTCTCCTGGGTTGGGGTGGGGGAGCCGCGCGCCGAGCTTCAGACGAGGTGGCATGCCACCGTGTGCCCGGGCGCGACCTCGCGTACCGGCACCGGCTCGGCGCAGACCGGCTGGGCGAGCGGGCAGCGCGCGCGCAGGCGGCAGCCGGTCGGGATGTCGACGGGGCTCGGCACCTCCCCCGCGAGGGCGAGGCGGGGCGACACCACGTCCGGGTCCGGCACCGGGATGCACGAGAGGAGCGCGCGGGTGTAGGGATGCGCGGGGTGGCCGAACAGCTCGCCGGCCGGGGCCTCCTCCACCACCACTCCGAGGTACATCACGGCCACGCGGTCGCACAGGTAGCGCACCGTGGACAGGTCGTGGGAGATGAACAGGTAGGTCATGCCGAGCCGTCCCTTGAGCTCGTCGAGCAGCAGGATGACCCGCGCCCGTAGCGACACGTCGAGCGCCGAGGTCGGCTCGTCGAGCACGACCAGGCGCGGGTGCGTGGCGATGGCCCGGGCGATGTTGACGCGCTGGCGCTGTCCGCCCGAGAGCTGGTGTGGATACCGGTCGCGCAGCCCGGCGCCCAGGCCGACCTCTTCCAGCACCTCGTCCACCCGCGCCCGCCGGTCCCGGCCCGCGAGCTCGGTGTGCAGCGCGAGCGGCTCCTCCACGGTGGACGCCACGCTGAGTCGCGGATTGAGCGAGGCGGTCGGGTCCTGGAACACCATCTGCACGTCGCGGCGGCGCCGCCGCAGCTCCTCGCCGTCGAGCGCGGTGAGATCGATCTCCTCGAGGAGGATGCGCCCCCCGGTCGGCTCGATGAGGCGGAGGACGCACCGAGCCAGGGTGGACTTGCCGCAGCCCGACTCGCCGACCAGGCCCAGGGTCTCCCCGGGATCGATGCGCAGCGAGACGCCGTCCACCGCGTGGACCACCCGGGGCCCCCGCCACGGCACGAGCGAGCGGAGCGGGAAGTGCATGAGCAGGTGCTCGATGGCGAGCAGCGCCCCCACTAGGCGCCCTCCACCGCGACGCAGGCCACCGCGTGCTCGTTCCCGACCGTCCGCACCGGGACCGCGACCGCGCACTCCGCCCGCACGAGCGCGCAGCGCGGAGCGAACCGGCATCCCCGCGGCGGCGCCAGGAGCGACGGCACCCAGCCGGGAATCGGCTCCATCACCCCCGCCCCGTCCACCCGGGGGATGGAGCGCAGCAGAGCCCGGGTGTACGGATGCGCGGGCGCGTGAAAGAGCCCGCGCACCGGGGCCCACTCGACGGTCTGCCCCGCGTGCATCACCACCACCCGGTCGCAGAGTCGCGCGACGACTCCCAAGTCGTGGGTGATCAGCAGGATCGCCGCGCCGGTCCGCCGGCCGAGATCCCGCAGCAGCTCCAGGATCTGGGCCGCGATCGACACGTCGAGCCCGGTGGTGGGCTCGTCCGCGATGAGGAGCCGGGGATTCGTGGCCAGGGCCATCGCGATCATCACCCGCTGGCACATGCCACCCGAGAGCTGGTGGGCGTACTGCCCCGCCCGGCGCTCGGGCTCGGCGATGCCGACCTCGCGGAGCATGGCCACCGCCCGCTCGCGGGCCGTCCCGGGGGCCGCGGCCCCGTGAAGCGCGAGCAGGCGCTCGATCTGCCGACCGACGGGCAGCACCGGGTTGAGCGAGGTCCGCGGGCTCTGGAAGACCATCGAGATCTGGGAGCCCCGGACCGAGCGCATCTCCTCTTCGGACAGGGCGAAGAGGTCGCGTCCGTCGAGCTCGACGCGGCCGCTCACCACGCGCGCGGGAGGGCGCAGGAGCCGCAGGATGGCCTGCGCGGTCACCGACTTGCCCGATCCAGACTCGCCCACCAGCCCGACGACCTCGCCCGATGCGACGCGGAGGGCGGCCCCGTCGACCGCCTGCACCACGCCCTCGTCGGTGTCGAAGTGGACGGTGAGGTCGCGGAGGGTGAGCAGGTCCGTCACACGCCCTTCATCCGCGGATCGAGCACGTCGCGCAGGGCGTCGCCGACCAGGTTGAACGAGAGCACGGTCGCCATGATCGCCACCCCGGGGAAGAGGAAGATCCACCACTCGCCGGAGACGACGTACCCGGCCCCCTCCGCGGTCATCGCTCCCCACTCGCTGGTCGGTGGCCGGATCCCGAGGCCGATGTACGACAGCGCCGCCACCGTGAGGATGGCGAAGCCCATGGCCAGCGTGGCCTGCACGATGACGGGGGGGAAGCAGTTGGGCAAGAGGTGATGGAAGATGATGCGCCGCTGGCGGTTGCCGACGGTGCGCGCGGCCTCCGCGTACTCCATCTCCCGGGCCCGGAGCATCTCCCCGCGGATGAGCCGGCCGTAGATGGGCACGTGGGTGATCGCGATGGCGATCACGATGTTCGTCACGCTGTTGCCGAGTGCCGCCGCGACGCCCATCGCGAGGATGAACGAGGGAAAGGCCTGGATGGTGTCGACGACCCGCATCAGGATCTGGTCGATCCACCCGCCGCGATAGCCGGTCACCGCGCCGAGCACCGTCCCCACCGAGAGCGCGATGGCGGTCGCCGCGAGCGCCACCAGCAGATCGATCCGCCCCGCGTAGACGATGCGCGTGAGCTGGTCGCGGCCGTAGAGATCGGTCCCCAGCCAGTGCCGCCGCCCCGGCGCCTCCAGGGCGTGGTCGGCGTCGGGCTCGTCCGGGTCGTAGGGCAGGACCACCGGCGCCGCGACCGCCGCGATCGCGACCACCCCGATGACCGCGAGGGCCGCGAGCGACAGCACGTTGCGGGACAGCCGCCGCCACAGCCGCGCCGCTGCCGAGCGGCGCGCCGGGGCCTCGTCAGCGGAGCCGTATGCGAGGGTCGACAAGTCCGTACACCAGATCGACGGCCAGGTTCACGAACACGTACACCACGCCCACGAACAGCACGAAGCTCTGGATCGGGCCCGAGTCCTTCGACATCATGGCCGCGACCGCGTAGTTGCCGATGCCCGGCCAGGAGAAGACCGATTCCACCACCACGTTGCCGCCCATGAGGAAGCCGAAGACGACGCCGGTCAGGGTCAGCACCGGGATCATGCAGTTCCGGAGCGCGTCACCGTAGACCACCGTCCGCCGGGGCAGCCCGGCGGCCCACGCCGCCTTGATATAGTCGGACTCCAGCACCTCGAGCATCGTGGCCCGCACCATCCGCGTGAGGGGGGCCATGACCGAGAAGCCCAGCACCAGCGCGGGGAGCACGAGCTGGTGGAGGGCGGAGCCGAGCGCCCGCCAGTGCATCGCGACCAGGGCGTCGACGGTCAGGAGCCCGGTGATCCGGGGCGGGGGGGTGACGTCGGTGGCGAGACGGCCGAGCGGCGGCGGCGCGATCCCGAGCGCGTAGAAGAACACGTACAGCGCGAGCAGCCCGGTCCAGAAGGTGGGCATCGCCACGCCCCCGACGCCGAGCAGGCGGCTCACGTGGTCGAGCCAGCCGTCCCGGCGCACCGCCGCGACCACGCCGAGCGGGATGCCCACCGCGAGAGCCACCGCGAGCGCGGCGAGGGTGAGCTCGAGGGTGGCGGGCACTCGCTGCACGAGGTCCTCGAGGACGGGCCGACCGGTGGTGTGGCTCTCGCCGAGATCGCCGTGCAGGAGCCCGCGCAGGTAGCGCCAGTACTGCACCGTCATCGGCTGGTCCAGGCCCATGCGATGCTCCATCTCCGCGATGTGCTGCGGGGTGGCGAGCGGCCCCGCCTTCACGAGAGCCGGGTTGCCAGGCAGGACATAGGTCAGCACGAAGGTGACGACGGTCACCCCGAACAGGGTCGGGATGACGAGCAGCAGTCGCCGGCCGACGTACGCGAGCACGCCGGGTCCTACTCCGGCCCGCCCTGGTCCGGCCGCTTCCCGGTCCGCCCGGACGAGAAGTGCGCGTGCATCATCTTCCAGCCGCCGGGGCCGCGCAGGCAGCCCAGGGTCGCCCGGATGTAGGGCTTCTCGGTGAGAAAGCTCGGCTCCTCCCGCTGGCCGATCCACTTCCAGTAGCGGCCGACCCGGTCGTCGGTGATCAGGGCCATGTCCCCACGCACCGTGATCCGGATGGTCCCCGATCCGCCCGGCTTCACGAGCTGCAGGCGCGTGCGGTAGTGGTCCCAGATGTGCAGCCAGTCCTCGAGCCCGTGGTAGGCGTGGCCGTTGGTGTTGAAGTAGATGTGGCCCGGGTCGGGCTCCCAGATCTTGCGGAGCGCGTCGTTGTCGAGCCCGTCGTTGGCGAGGCGGAGGTCGAAGTACAGCCGCAGCAGCTCGGCGTGATCCTTCGGCGTGCCGCCGTCGAAGACGGGCGGGTGGTCGGGCTCGTATCCCTTGGGGGCTTCGATCATGGGTCTCTCTCCTCGATGCGGATGCGCCCACGCCCGGCCCCCGGAGGGGCCGGGCCGGGCGGAGGTCGATCTACGCGCGCTTGAGG
>DATFAJ010000386.1:0-3849 GCA_035254745.1 Candidatus Methylomirabilota bacterium
GTGCGCACGTAGTCCTGGCCGAGCACCTCGAGCATGCTCGAGCGCACCAGGCGGGCCAGCCGGCCGAGGATCACGGTGGAGAGGCTGACCGCCGGGAGCACCAGGTGGGCCAGGGAGCCGCGGCCGAAGACGGGCAGCCAGCGCAGGTAGACGCCGAAGAAGGCGATCAGCAGCAGCGCGAGCCAGAAGATCGGGACGGCCTGGCCGGCCACCGCGCCGACCATGGCGAGGCGGTCCAGGGCCGAGCCGCGCTTGACCGCGGAGACGATGCCGGCCGGGATCGCGACCGCCACCGCGATCAGGAGCGCGGCGACGGTCAGCTCGACGGTGGCGGGGAGCCGCTCCCGGATCAGGGTGGCCACCGGCAGGCTGCTCCGGAGCGACACCCCCAGATCGCCCCGGGCCGCCCGGGCCACGTAGTCGGTGAACTGCCGGTGGAGCGGGCGGTCGAAGCCGAGCGCGTGACGGGTGGTGGCGACGACGTCGGGCGGGGCGTCGCTCGAGACCATCAGCAGCACCGGATCACCCGAGAGGTGAACCAGCCCGAAGACCACGAGGGAGACCCCGACCGCCACGACCGCCGCGTGGCCGAGCCGGCGCAGGAGGAACGGAAGCGCTTCAGGCCTCCACGTAGGTGTCGCGCACCCAGAGCACGTTGTCCGGGCGCATCTTGAATCCCTTGACCTTCCGGGAGACGCCGAAGAGCTCGTCGAGCTGCCACAGGAAGAGCCACACCGCCTCGTCGTGCAGGCCCTTGAGGGCCCGGGCCCCGAGGTCCTTGCGCTTCTTCGGGTCGAACGTCCGCTCGTACTCCTCGATCGTCTTGAGGAGATCGCCGGAGGCGTCGAAGTAGCGGAAGGTCTGGAAGTCGGGCTTGAAGCGCTGCACGGTGTAGGACGCGTCCCACGTGCCGTTGATGAACGCGTAGTAGAAGCAGTCCTTGTGGGCCGAGGCGGCGGAGCGCTTGTTGAACTCCGCCCACTCGAGCACCTGCACCTTGGTCTTGACCCCGACTTTGTCCCAGTAGCCCGCGATGACCTGCGCGGTCTCCTCGGCCAGCACCCACCGGCCGATCGACTGCCACAGGGTGAGCTCGAAGCCCTGGCCGAAGCCCGCCTCCGCGAGGAGGGCCTTCGCCCGCGCCGGATCGTAGGGATAGGCGCCCGGGTCGATGGTGTTGGCCACGTTCTTGCCGGTGACGGTGTTGAGGAACTGTCCGCGCCCGGAGTAGAGGCTCTTCAGGATCGCGGCGCGATCCACCGCCATGTTGAGCGCCTGTCGCACCTTCCGGTCCTTGAGCGGCGCCGACTCGCGGGCGTTGAACAGGATGCCGTGGGTGAGCGAGGAGAGCTCGGAGTACACCCGCAGGTTCGAGTCGGCCTCCACGGTGGGGGCGAGCGGGAACGGAAGGTTCAGCATCACGTCCACGTCGCCCCGCTGGAGCGCGGCCAGACGGGTGGCCGAGTCGGGAATGACCTGCCAGACGATCTTCTGGGTCGCCGGCTTCGCGCCCCAGTAGCCGGGATTCGCCTCCACCACCACGCGATCGCCGACCACGTGCTCGACGAAGCGGAAGGGCCCGGTGCCGATGAAGCGATCGGTGACGAACTTGTCCTTGTAGTCGGCCAGGCCCTTGGCCGGCGCGATGTTCATGGACTCGGCCGCGAGCCGGCTCGGCACCATCGGATCCGGCACCTTGGTGACGATCCTCACCGTGTAGGGATCGACGATGACGATGTCCTGGCCGAACGAGGGCGGCCAGGTGAGCTTGGCCAGGGTGTTGAGCTTCGAGTGGATCGCGCGATCGATCGTGAACTTCACCGAGTCCGCGTTGAAGTCCTCGCCGTTGTGGAACTTGACGCCCTTGCGGAGCTTCACCTCCCAGGTGTTCGGATTCAGGTTCTTCACCGACTCGGCGAGGAGCGGCTTGATCTCCATGGTCTGGGGATCGCGGGTGAGGAGGCCCTCGCCCATCAGCCCGATGATGGAGCCGCTCAGCACCGAGCGGAACTGGTGCGGGTCGATCGTCTCCGGGGTCGACGGGAAGCCGATGGTGAGCGTGGGCTTCCTCGCCTGGGCGGCGGTGGCGACGGGCCGCAGTGCGGCGAGCGCGGCGGCGGCTCCGGCTTGCTTGAACAGGTCGCGGCGAGTCGGCATCGAGATCGGATCCTCCTGGGGGTCGGGAGCTGGCGGGAGGATTTTACATCTATAATGCCCGCCATGGCACGACTCGACGACAAGGTGGCGGTGGTGACGGGCGCGGCGCACGGCCTGGGCCGGGCGATCGCGGAGCGGCTGGCCGGCGAGGGCGCGACCGTGGTGCTGGGCGACGTGGACGCGCCGGCGCTCGACCGTACGGTTGCCCGGATCGTCGGCAAGGGGGGCCGGGCCTCGGGCGTGGTGGGCGACGTCACCGAGGAGGAGCCGGCCGCGCGACTGATCGCGGCGGCGGTCGAGCGCGGGGGCCGCCTCGACATCCTGGTCAACAACGTGGGCGGCAGCCGGAACGCGCGCATCTGGGAGATGGCGGTCGCGGACTGGGACTTCACCCTGCGCCTCAACCTGCGCTCCACCTTTCTCTGCACCCGCGCCGCGGTGCCGCACATGATGAAGCGCCGCTACGGCCGGATCGTCTGCATCTCCTCCGGCGCCCGGGAGGGCACGCCGTGGACCGCCTACTACCAGGGCGGCTCCGCCTACTCGGCGGCCAAGGCGGGCGTGCACGGCTTCATCCGCGACGTCGCGCTCGAGCTCGCCGAGCACGGCATCAACGTCAACGCGGTGGCGCCCGGTCCCATCGACACCGAGCGGGTGGGCGAGGCGCTCCGGCGCATGAACGAGACCGTGGAGTACAGCCCCAACCGCATGACCCCGCTGCGGCGCCTCGGCCGGCCCGACGAGGTGGCCGACGCGGTGCTGTTCCTCGCTTCCGACGAGGCCACCTACATCACCGGGCACACCCTCGCCGTCACCGGCGGGCGCTAGGAGGCCGCCGAGAAAGGCCCACCTGCTTCGTTGGCGCCCTCGGCGGCACGCTCAACGTACGGAGAGTACGCTTCGCGTGCCGCCTTCGGGCGCCGCCTCGCATCTGGGCCTTTTTCGGCGGCCTCCCAGGAGGAGCGTTCCATGACCAAGACGGAGCTGATGCAGAAGGTCCAGGCGGCGATCGACCGGCGCGGGGAGGAGATCATCGCGCTCGGGGAGGCGATCCGGCGCCGGCCGGAGCTCGGGTTCAAGGAGCTCAAGACCGCCAAGCTGGTGGCCCAGACCTTCGAGCGCATGGGCCTCAGCCCGAGGACCGGCCTGGCCCTCACTGGCGTCCGCGCCGACGTGGCCGGACGCGCCGGGGACGGCCCCACGATCGCGCTCTTCGGCGAGCTCGACGCCCTCGTGGTGGTCGGACATCCGGTGGCCGACCCGGAGACCGGCGCCGCGCACGCGTGCGGGCACAACGCCCAGGTCGCGGGAATGCTCGGGGCGGCCATGGGCCTGCTCGAGGCCGGCGCCTTCGACCACCTCGCGGGCCGGGTCGCCTTCGTGGGCGTGCCCGCCGAGGAGTACGGCGACGTGGAGTGGCGGGTGGCGCAGCGGGATGCCGGGCGGCTCGAGTTCATGGGCGGCAAGCCGGAGATGCTGAGGCTCGGCCACCTCGACGACGTGGACATGGGCATGATGATCCACGCGACCCCGCGCCGTGAGGAGGGCAAGCTGGCGGTGCCCATGTCCAACAACGGCTGCGTGGTGAAGACGGTGCGCTACGTGGGTCGCGCCTCGCACGCGGGCGGCGCGCCGCACCTCGGGGTCAACGCGCTCTACGCGGCCCAGATCGGCCTCATGGCCATCAACGCG
>DATFAJ010000387.1:0-3633 GCA_035254745.1 Candidatus Methylomirabilota bacterium
CGACGAGGAGGTCGACCAGCGAGTATCCGGCGGGCCCGTGGCGCACGCCCGGAGCGTGGCCGGAGGCGCCCGGCCGCGCAATGCCCGCTTTCCGGGACGCGTCCGGACGTCGACGTGTATCGGCCCGGAGCCGGTCGACCCGGGCGGGCGGCTCAGTCGAGCGGAGGCCGCAGGTGCGCCCAGGGGGCGAGCTTCTCGAACGCGGCGGAGGCGCGCAGCACGGTGGCGTCCTCGAAGCGCCGCCCCATGATCTGCAGTCCGATGGGCAGCTTCTCGCGCGTGAAGCCGCAGGGCACCGAGGCTCCGGGATGGCCGGTCATGTTGAACGGATAGGTGAACGGGATCCAGTCGTAGACGCCGGTCGGGATGCCCGCGATCTCGGGCGGCCCGTCCTGGCCCACCTTGAATGCCGCGCACGCGATGGTCGGCGTGAGCAGCAGATCGTAGCGCTCGAAGAGACGGCGCGGGTGCTCTTCCCAGGCCAGCCGGTCGAACCAGGCCTGGACGAACTGGGTGGGGCTCCAGCCGCGGGTCTCGTCCGCGATGGCCACCAGGCCCGGGTCGATGTCGGCGCGCCGGTCGCGCAGGGCGGGCCCCAGCCGGGCCGCGATGCCGCCGAGGAACACGGTCCTCCACGCGGCGTGCGGGCTCGGCCACTTGGGCGTGACCTCCTCGACGCGGCAGCCGAGCTCGCGGAAGCGCCGGGCCGCCCGCTCGCACGCGCTCGCCACCTCGGGATCCACCGCCTTCGCGAACCCGAGATCGGCGGTCCACGCCACCCGCAGGCCCTTCACGCCGCCCTTGAGCGCCCGGACGTAGTCCACCCGCGGGCCCGGGAGCGAGAAGGGATCGCGCGCGTCGGGCCCCGCGCTGGCGTTCAGCATGAGGGCGGCGTCGGCCACCGTGCGCGTCATGGGACCGATGTGCGAGAGCCCCCAGGCCGCGCTGAACGGATAGATCGGCACCAGGCCGAAGGTGGGCTTGATGCCGTAGATGCCGGCCAGCGAGGCGGGGATCCGGATCGAGCCGCCGCCGTCGGTGCCGATGGCGAGTGGCCCCAGGCCCGCGGCCACCGCGGCGCTCGCCCCGCCGCTCGAGCCGCCCGGGGTGCGGTCGAGATTCCAGGGATTGCGCGTGATGCCGAAGAGCAGGTTGTGGGTGGCCCCGATCCAGCCCATCATCGGGGTGTTCGTCTTGCCGAGCTGGATCGCCCCCGCCGCCTCGAGCCGCTCGACCATCGGCGCGCTCTCGGTGGGCACGTTGTCGGCGAAGAGCCGGGTGCCGAACGTGGTGCGGATGCCCCGGGTGATCACCAGGTCCTTGGTGGAGAACGGCACCCCGTGGAGCGCGCCCAGCCGGGCCCCCTTCTTGCCCACCGCGCGCTCGGCGGCGCGCGCCGCCTTCATCGCGTGGTCGGCGGTCAGGGTCACGAAGGCGTTGAGGCGCGGGTTGAGGCGCTCGATGCGGGCGAGCACCGCCTTCATCACCTCGACCGGGGAGATCTTGCGGCGCTTGATGGCCGGAGCCAGCTCGGACGCGGGCATCCAGCAGAGGTCGTCGGCGTTGGCCATGGGAGTCGTCCCCTCACCCTGCCCTCTCCCCCGAGGGGAGAGGGGGTTCGTGGTTAGGCGCCGCGGAGGCGCGGATCGAGCGTGTCGCGGAGCGCGTCGCCGAGCAGGTTGGAGCCGAAGACGGCCAGGCTGATGGCCACGCCGGGGAAGAGGACGAGCCACGGCGCCTTCTGCGCGTACTCCGCGGCGGAGACCGAGAGCATCCGGCCCCACGAGGGGTACGGCTCGGGGACGCCCAGGCCGAGAAACGAGAGCGCGGCCTCGACGAGGATCGCGCTGCCGAGCTGGGCGGTGCAGAGCACGATGAAGGGGCCGACCGTGTTGGGCAGGATGTGGCGGAAGGCGATGCGCAGGTGCCGGAGCCCGACCGCGCGCGCCGCCTCCACGTACTGCATCTCGCGGATGGAGAGCACGCTGGCCCGGATCACCCGCGCCGCGCGCGGGACGATCGGGATCGAGATCGCGATCACCACGTTCGGGATCGACGGCCCGAGCGCGGCCGACATCACGAGGGCCAGGACCAGCAGCGGCAGCCCCTGCAGGATGTCCATCACCCGCTGGGTGATCAGGTCGGTCTTGCCGCCGACGTAGCCCGACAGGAGCCCGATGATCCCGCCCAGCACCGAGCCCAGCAGGGTGGAGGCGAGGCCCACGATCAAGGAGACCCGCGCCCCGTGCACGATGCGGGAGTAGATGTCGCGACCGAGATGGTCGGAGCCGAGCCAGTGATCGGCCCCCGGCCGGGCCAGGCTCTGGCCCGCGTCGGTGGCGATGGGGTCGTGGGTCTGGAGCTGGTTGGCGAACACCGCGGTGAACAGGATGACCAGCATCAGGAAGCCGCCGATGGCCCCGAGCGGCTTCTTGCGGCAGAACCGGGCGAGCACCGTCCAGGCCCCGGGCCGGCGGAGCGCGATCGGCACGCCCGGCACCTCGACGCCGAGCGGCCTAGTCGCCATAGCGGACCCGCGGGTCGAGGAAGCCGTAGAGCATGTCCACGAAGAGGTTCGAGAGGATCACCACGATGGCGATGAACATGACCAGGTTCTGCACGATCGGGTAGTCCCGCCACAGGATCGCTTCCACCAGGAAGCGCGCGAGCCCGGGCAGGTTGAAGACGGTCTCGGTGACCACGAGGCCGCCGATGAGGAACGCGAACTCGATGCCGATCACGGTCACCACCGGCAAGATCGCGTTCTTGAGCGCGTGGCGCCAGATGACGATGCGGCCGGACTGGCCCTTGGCCCGCGCGGTCCGGATGTAGTCCTCGCGCATCACCTCGAGCAGCGACGAGCGGGTGATGCGCATGATCAGCGCGGAGGAGCGGTAGCCCACCGCGAGCGAGGGCAGCGCGAACTGCACGCAGTGCAGCGGGAAGTTCTCCCGCGGCGAGACGTAGGTGACGGGCGGGATCCAGCCGAACCACGCGACCAGGCTCAGGATGATCACCATGCCCAGCCAGAACGAGGGCATGCTGAGGCCGGCCAGGCTGAACACGCGCAGCACGTAGTCGAGCCCGGTGTCCTGCCGGACCGCGCTGATCACACCTAAGGGCACGCCCAGCGCCACCGAGACGATGAGGGACAGCACCGCCAGCTCGAGGGTGACCGGGATGAGCGGGCGGATGATCTCCCACGCCGGGAGGTCGTAGCGGTACGACTTGCCGAGGTCGCCGGTCACGATCTGGCGGAGCCACTCCACGTACTGCACCCAGACCGGGCGGTCCAGGCCGAGCTCCTTCTCGATGGCGGCCCGCTCCGACGGGTTCACGTACCCGCCGGTGGAGAACAGGATGTCCACGATGTCGCCGGGAGCCAGGCGCAGCATGCCGAAGATCACGATCGACATGCCGAGCAGGGTCAGCAGACCGATACCCAGCCGCTGCGCGATGTACGTCTTCACGGTTCGGACCCCGGGCGCGTGCGCGTTACTTGTCCCGCCAGACGTCGGCCATGCGGCCGAAGTTGTAGATGTTGTCGTGCGGCACCAGGTTCTTGACGTGCGGCCAGACCGTGAAGTAGTCGAGCCGCCAGTCGAGCAGCGGGCGCGCCGCGTCCTGCTCCAC
>DATFAJ010000388.1:0-4087 GCA_035254745.1 Candidatus Methylomirabilota bacterium
GCCGACATCAAGCACGACGACGTCCGTACCCGCGTGGGGCCCCTCCGCGAGCGCCTCCCCGCCCTGCGCGAGGCCTTCGCCGAGATGGAGGCGGCGGCCCGGCTGCAGCTCGACCGCGAGGGTTTCGCGCCCGAGCAGCAGAAGCTGCTCCGCTCGCTCGACCTGCGCTACCGCGGGCAGGCCTTCGAGCTCAACCTCCCGGTAGCCGAGACAGGTGCAGCCGTGGCTTGGCGAGGTGAGCCGGAGGCGAGCCGAGCGGATAGGAAGATCGAGCCGAGCGCGTGTCAGGACATCGAGGCGGACTTCCATCGCCACCATAGAGAAGTCTACGGGCACTCGAACCCGCAGGCCACTGTCGAGCTCGTCAACGCGCGGCTCACCGCCTACGGGCTCGTGCCGAAGCCGGCCCCGGAGCGTCACGCCGGCGGCGGCGCGGGCCGCGACGCCGCCCTGGTGGAGCGGCGGCCGGTGTGGTTCGAGGGCCGCGCCCACGACTGCCCGGTGTGGGACCGCGACCGGCTGCCCGCGGGCGGTGAGATCGAGGGCCCGGCCATCGTGGAGGAGTTCGGCGCGACCACCGTGGTGCCGCCGGGCTGGCGCGGCCGCGTGGACGCCCACGGCAACCTCCGCTTCGAGCGCGAGGCCCGGGCGTGAGCGCGATCGCGGTGGACCCGATCACGCTCGAGGTCCTGCGTGAGACGTTCTCGTCGATCGTGCGCGAGATGCGCGTGACCCTCGTGCGGACCGCGTATTCCTCCGTGCTCTACGAGGGCGAGGACTTCTCCTGCGTGCTGATGGACGGCGACGCCCAGATCGTCTCGATGTCCAAGGGACAGGATCACCCCCTGCACATCGTGCCGATCAGCTGGTCGATGCGGGCGGTGCGCGAGAAGTTCGGCGCCGACATCCACCCCGGCGACATCTTCCTGCACAACGACCCCTACACCGGGGGCACCCACCTCAACGACGTCGCGATGATCTACCCCCTCTTCGCGGACGGCCGGCTCTTCGTGTTCCCGGTCGTGCGCGCGCACTGGGGCGACGTGGGCGGCATGAGCCCGGGCAGCCTCACCGGGGACGCCACCGAGATCTTCCAGGAAGGCGTGCGCATCCCGCCGATCCGCATCGTGGACCGCGGGACCCCGAACCAGGCCGCGCTGGACCTGATCTTCGCGAACATGCGGGGCATGCGCGAGCGCAAGGGCGACTTCGACGCCATGATCGGCACCTGCCGCAAGGCGGCCGAGCGCGTCGAGGCGCTGGCCGCCCGCTACGGGGCGCCGGTGGTCCGCGCCGCGGTGGTCGAGCTGATGGACCGCGCCGAGCAGCGCATGCGCCGCGCGATCGGCGCGCTCCCCGACGGCGAGTACTCGTACGAGTCGCACCTCGAGAGCGGCCGCGTCCGGCTCGAGCCGCTCAGCATCCGGGCCCGCGTGACCGTCCGGGGCGAGACCATCACGGTGGATCTCACCGGCACCTCGCCCCAGGCCGCGGCCCCCACCAACGTGGGCCCCGCGATGGCGCCCACCGGCGCGTTCACGATCATCAAGTCCTTCCTCGATCCCGGCACCGACGTGAACTCGGGCGCGTTCCGGCCGCTCACCGTGATCACCCCGCGCGGCACCGTCGTGAACGCGGATCCGCCCGCGCCGTGCGGGGGCATGGTCGAGGTGAAGTACTGCGTGGAGACCGCGGTGATGGGCGCCCTGGCCCAGGCGCTCGACGGCCGGGTGGCCGGCGATCTCAAGGGCGGTGGCAACCACTGCTACGTGGGCGGACCCGACCCGCGCACCGGCGAGACCTTCATCTTCTACGAGTACCCCGCGGGGGGCACCGGCGGCTTCGACGGCGGCGACGGCAGCAACACGGTCCGCACGTGGACCGAGAGCGACATGACCACGCTCCAGCCCATCGAGGCGGTCGAGCAGCTCTACCCGGTGCGCATCGAGTCCACCCGCCTCCGCGAGGATTCGGGCGGGCCCGGCCGCTGGCGCGGCGGCCTCGGCCTCACCCGCGAGGTCCGCGTGCTGGTCCCGTCGAGCCGCCTCTCGGTGCTGGCCGAGAAGGCGGTGCTCCCGCCCTTCGGCGTGTGCGGCGGCGCCGCCGGCGCGACCAACCGCTTCTGGGTCCGCCGCGGCGACCGCCCGATCCAGCCCTCACCGCTGCCCGGCAAGGTCGGCGGCTTCCCGATCGAGCCGGGCGACGTCGTCCTGATGGAGAGCTCGGGCGGGGGCGGCTTCGGCGATCCCCTCGAGCGCGAGCCGGCGCGCGTGGCCGCCGACCTGGCCGAGGGCTACGTGACGCCGGCGGGTGCGGAGCGCGACTACGGCGTGGTGTGCCGGGCCGGTCGGGTCGACGAGGCCGCCACCCGCGCCCGGCGCGAGACGCTGCGCGCGAGCCGACCGCGCGTCCGCCTGACGCCGGTCGGCGACCTCGACGCGGAGCGCGGCCGCCTCGTGCGGCTCGACACCGAGACCGCGGGTCGACTCGGCGTCGGCCCCGGCAGCATCGTGGAGCTGGTCAACCCGCGCGGCGCCCCGCTGCGCGCCTGGGTCGCCGCGCTGCTGCCGGGAGACGGGGGACGCGCCGAGATCTCCCCGGGCGCCCTGGCCATGCTCGCGCGCGGCGACGCCGGGCTCGTCGAGGTGCGCGCGGTGCACTCGGGCGTCCTCCGCGGGCCCGAGCCGGCAGCTCCGTGACGGCGCCTCGTCGGCACGCTCGACCAGGTCGCGCCTAGTAGCCCCGCGACCGGTCCACCAGGTTCAGCAGCGGCTCCCCGGCGAGGTGCCGGCGCAGGTTCTCGGCGAAGAGCACCGAGCACTTCTCGTCGTAGCTCGGCAGGAACCCGGAGACGTGCGGCGAGAGGATGACATTGTCGAGCCCGTAGAGTGGATGCCCGGCGGGCGGCGGCTCCTGGGCGAAGACGTCGACCGCGGCACCCGCGATCCGCCGCTCGCGCAGCGCCCGCGCCAGCGCGGCCTCGTCCGCGCTCGCGCCCCGTCCCACGTTGATGAAGTAGGCGGAGGGCTTCATGCGCCCGAGCGCAGCCTCCCCGATCAGCCCGCGGGTCTCCGCGGTCAGCGGCGCGCACAGCACGACCACGTCCGAGCGGGCCAGCAGCGAGTCGAGCTGGGCGTGCCCCAGCCACTCGTCGGGCAGGCGCCCCTCGGGGTCCCCGGTGCCCGGCAGGCAGTAGCCGTCGTCGGCCCGGCGCGCGGGATCACGCTTGCTCGCGAGCACGGTCATGCCGAAGGCGGCCTTGGCGATGCGGGCCAGCTCGCGACCGATGCTGCCGTACCCGATGACGCCGAGCGTGGCGCCGCGCACCTCCGACGGCACGAAGAGCGGCCAGCGCTGCTCGTCGGGGGGCCAGGTCCCCCGGGCCTGCCACTCGACCATGCGGGGCACCCGGTGGGCCAGGGCCAGCAGCATCGTCACCGCGTACTCGGCGATGGTCGCCGCGTGCACCCCGCTGGTGGTGGTGAGCGGCAGCGCGGTGTCGGTGTAGAGCGGGTGATCGAGGAGGGCGTTCACCCCCGCCATGTGCAGCTGCACCCAGCGCAGCGCGGGCGCGCGGGAGAGATCGCGCGGGGGCGCCCCCGCGTAGAGGACGTGGGTCTTCGAGTAGTCGGCGGTGTCCGGATCGGCCTGCGAGACCGAGATCTCGGGAGAGACCGCCCGCAGCCGGTCGAGCTGTTTGCCGTCGAAGCGCATGGTCACGAGCACGTTGAGCATGCCCGCCATCCTAGCCTCTCGGCGACCGGCGGGCGAGCCCCCATCCCCTTTGACTTGCCCGGCGCAGTCGGGATACCCTCGCCCTGCCCAGACACGGACGACGGCGCGCCGCGCCACTCAAAGAGGAGGCCCCATGCGTCACTGGATCAAGCGAATCGGCTCCACGCTCCTGGCCCTCGCCTTCACCCTCAGCACCGGGGCCGCCTACGCCCAGGGCACGATCAAGGTCATGTACACCGACCCGCTCTCGGGCCCCTTCGCCCAGGTCGGCGACCAGAACCTCCAGCAGTTCAAGTACATCATCGACTACATCAACGGCCGCGGCGGGGCCCTCGGCAGGAAGTTCGAGCTG
>DATFAJ010000389.1:0-5723 GCA_035254745.1 Candidatus Methylomirabilota bacterium
CTGGGGCTCCTTGCCCCCGACCAGCCGCGCGGTCTCCACCGCGCGGTTGAACCGGCTCGAGTACGACTTGCCGATCGGCACCCCGACTGCCTTGAACAGGTCGCCGATCGCCTTCGCGTCCGCGCGGCCCTTGTCGTTCAGCTGTCGCTGCTTGGCGACATTGTCGAGGTTGAGCGGATCGGTGTCCGCCTGATCGGTGTGGGTGGCGCCGTGGCGCAGCACGATGATGTAGCCGCCGCCACGGAGCGCCTCCAGGACGTCGGCCGCGGATGGGGCGGACTGCCCCCACGCCGATCCGAAGACGAGGCCGATGAAGAGAACCGTCAGGCTCCTGATCGCGATCGCCATGCTCTCCTCCTCCCGCGGTGGATCCCCGAGCTGTCCTTCGCGGAAAGCATGATACCTCGACGTGCGGGCCGCCGTTGTTGCACGTGAGCGCGGTTCCGTGATCTAGTAGCGACCAGTGATGCCGTCCCGCCTGCACCGCCCCGTCCGGATCGCCGCCGCCGCGCTGCTGCTGGCGCTGGTCGCGATCGCGCTGCCGCTCAAGGCGGGACAGCCCCGCCACCTCCACCAGGCGACCAGCGCCGGGCTCTACAACGAAGAGCACGTCCTGGCGAGCCTGGAGTTCGTCGGCGGCGACGTGCCCCTGCCGGACGGGCCGCCGAGCGACTTCGTCGCGCTCGTCGTCCTCCCGTGCCCCGCGGGTCCGGCCGAGCGACACGCCGATCCCACCGTCAGCCTCGCCGATTCGCGCGCCCCACCCCGTCCCGCCTAGTCCTCCCACGCTCTCGTCGTAGTCTCCGCCCGCCGGGTCCTCCGGGCGATCCCAACCCCTCGAGAGGGAGGCATCCATGCGATCACTCGTCGGCATCGGCCTGCTCCTGACCGGAATGCTCGCGCCCGTGCCCGCCGCGGCCCAGGACGTCGAGGCCCTGCGGAAGGAGCTGGAGGAGATGCGGAAGCAGTTCGACACGATGAAGGAGGGTTACGAGAAGGCGATCAACCGGCTGGGCGACCGGATCCAGCAGCTCGAGAGCCGGCCGCAGCCCGCCGCCGCCCCGCCACCGGCCACCGCTCCGCCCGCGGTGGTGGCCCAGGCCCCCGCGCCCGCGGCGCCGGCGGTCACGATCAACCCGATGGAGCTGGCGCGTCCGCGCGAGCCCTTCTCCCTCTACGGCCAGCGCGGGCCCGGCCAGCTCCTCTTCGACATGGGCGTGGCGGGCGACTTCATCGGCAACCTCACCCAGGGCAATGTCGACAAGGCGAACGCGGGATCGTTCCCCGGGCGGGAGAACCGCTTCTTCCCGCGCGAGATCGAGCTGTCGCTCTTCGGCCAGATCGATCCCTACGCGCGGGCGGAGGTGCGGGTGGAGGCCGGGGAGGAGGACGCGGGCGAGATCACGCTGCGCCTGGCCGAGGCCAACCTGACCTTGATGGCCCTGCCCTTCGGCGCCCAGCTCAAGATGGGCCAGATGCGCAACCGCTTCGGCCTGCTCAACTCGGTGCACGAGCACGACCGCCCGTTCATCGACGCCCCCAACGTGCTCGCCCGCTTCCTGGGCGAGGAGGGTCTCGTCGAGCGCGGGGCCGAGCTCACCTGGGTCGCGCCCCTGCCCTTCTTCCTGGAAGCGCTGGTCGGCGTCTTCAACGGCGACAACGAGACCGCCTTCGGGCGCGGCAAGCTCACCAGCCCGCTCGCGACCGGTCGCCTGCGCACGTTCTTCGAGCTGGGCGACGAGAGCGCCATCCAGCTCGGGGCCTCGGTGGCCAACGGCCTGACCCCCGAGCGCCACCGCAACACCCTCCTGGGCTTCGACGCCAAGTACAAGTACCGCCCGGAGGGCTGGCCGCACCCGCTGCTCACGCTGCTGGGCGAGATGATCTACCAGATCCGGCGCGTCGACGTGCTCGGCGAGGACACCAACGGCGACGGCATCCAGGACACCCCGGACCAGACCCGCACCCGCAACCGCTGGGGCTGGTACGTGGGTGGCGAGGTGCAGCCCTTCCGCACCGGCCAGCTCGCCCGCTGGGCCGCCGGCTTCCGCTACGACTGGACCCAGTACCCGGTCATGCGCGGCCGCGAGTGGGCGGTGGGCCCGTACATCGCGTTCATGCCGTCCGAGTTCCTCCGCTTCCGCCTCGGCTACAAGTACACCGAGCGGGCGACCCGCGACGGCTTCACCGACAACGAATCGAGCGCCCGGAAGGTGGACGAGATCCTCTTCCAGGCCACGTTCATCCTGGGCGCCCACCCGGCGCACCCGTTCTAGGCTCGACGAGGAGACGACCATGACCACGCGCACGTTCGCTCGCACGCTGAGCCTGCTCCTACTCTTCGCGACCGGACTGCCGGCCGACCCCGGGGCCGCCGCGTCCAGGATCCCGGTGGTCGCGACCACGACCGACCTCAAGGCCCTCGTCGAGGCGGTCGGCGGCGACCTCGTGGACGTCGACGCGCTCGCCCGCGGCAGCCAGAACCCGCACGACCTCGAGGTGCGGCCGAGCCTCATGGTCAAGGTCCGCCGGGCGGATCTCCTCGTGATGAACGGGCTCGAGCTCGACCAGTGGGCGGAGGTGGTCGTGCAGGGCGCCGGCAACTCGCGGGTGGGCCCGGGCGCGCCCGGCCGCGTCGACGCCTCCGCCGGCCTGCTCGTCCTCGAGGTACCCCAGGCCAGGGTCGACCGCTCGATGGGCGACGTGCACCCGGTGGGCAATCCCCACTACTCGATCGATCCCGGCATGGCGGCCGGCGTCACCGCCAACATCGTCGAGGGGCTCGCCCGGGTCGCGCCCCAGTCGCGCCCCGCCTTCGAGCGCAACCGGCAGGCCTTCCTGGCGCGCGTCGACCAGGCCCTCGCGCGGTGGACCGCGGAGATGGCCCCGTTCAAGGGCGCGAAGGTGGTGGTCGACCACAACATGTGGATCTACTTCCTCACCCGCTTCGGCCTCGTCGAGGCGGGCTCGGTCGAGGAGCGCCCCGGCATCCCCCCGACGCCCTCGCACCTCACGCGCCTCATCGCGCTGATGAAGGACCAGAAGGTCAAGGTCATCGTCTCGGTGCCGTGGACCGATCAGAAGCTGGCGGAGCGGGTGGCCCAGGAGGCGGGGGCGAAGGTCGTCCCGCTCGCTCCCGCGGTCGGCTCGGTCAAGGGCGCCGACGGCTACCTCGAGACCATCGACTACAATGTCCGCAGCATCGCGCAGGCGCTCCGGTGACGCGGGTGCCGCGGAGGGGACCGGTGACGACGAGATGAGCGCCGAGCTGCTGGACCTGATGTGGTTTCCGTTCCTCATGTGCCTGGTCCTCACCGGGATCCACGCCTACCTGGGCTTCCACGTCATCGCGCGCGAGGTGGTCTTCGTCGACATCGCGCTCGCCCAGATCGCCGCGCTCGGCGCCACCGCCGCGTTCCTGGTCGGCTACGAGCTCGAGACGTGGGAGTCGTACGCGGCGGGCCTCGGGTTCACCGTGCTCGGCGCCCTCGTGCTGGCGCTCACCCGCTCGCGGACGCGCCGGGTCTCGCACGAGGCGGTGATCGGGGTGGTGTACGCGGTCTCCTCGGCGGGCGCGGTGCTGCTCGCCGACCGCTCGCCCCACGGGGCCGAGCACCTGCGCGGCATGCTGGTGGGCAGCATCCTCTCCGTCCGCGGCGCGGACGTGCTCAAGGTCGCCATCCTCTACGCGCTCGTCGGCCTGTTCCACTGGCTCTGCCGCCGGCCCTTCTTCCTGATCTCGACCGATCCCGACGGGGCCTACCGGGCGGGCTGGCGCGTGCGCTGGTGGGACTTCGCCTTCTACGCCTCCTTCGGCGTGGTCGTGACCTCGTCGGTGCGCATCGCGGGCGTCCTGCTCGTGTTCTCGTACCTCATCGTGCCGGCGCTGGCCGGGATCCTGCTCGCCACCCGCATCGGTCCCCGGCTCGCGGTGGGCTGGCTCTTCGGGGCCGGCGTCAGCATCCTGGCCATGGTCGCCTCCGCGGTGCTCGACCTCCCCACCGGGGCCACCGTGGTGTGCGCCTTCGGCCTGAGCCTCCTCGCCCTCGGACTCCTGCTGCGGCTCCGGCCGCGGCCTCTCGGCGCCGGCGCGCTCGGCGATCCGGGCGGCGGACCCGCGTGACCGGTCGTCTCGCCCGGATCGCCCTCGCGGCCCTCCCGATCCTCGCGGGCTGCCAGGGCGCGCCCGCCCCGACCCGGCCCGTGGTGGTCGCCACCGTCTATCCGCTCTGGGAGCTCGCCCGCCAGGTGGCGGGCGACCGCGCCGAGGTCGTCTCGCTGGTGCCGCCCGGCGTCGAGCCCCACGACTGGGAGCCGTCTCCCCGCGACGTCTCCCTGGTGCAGCGCGCCACCGTCTTCGTCCACACCGGGACGGGCCTCGATGCCTGGGCCACCCGGCTGCTGGCCGGCCTGCCCGGCCGCACCACGGTCGTCGACGCCTCGCGCGGCCTGAGCCTGCTGCCGCGGGGCGCGGGGGTGGACCCTCACGTGTGGCTCGATCCGACGCTCGCGCGCCTCCAGGTGCAGACCATCGCGGACGGCCTCGCCCAGGCCGATTCCGCGGGCCGCACGGCGTACCGCGAGCGCGCGGCCGCGCTCGTGGCCCGGCTCGACGCGCTCGACCAGGCCTTCACGGCCGGCCTGCGCGACTGCGCGCGTCGCGAGGTCGTGACCTCGCACGCCGCGTTCGCCTACCTCGCCCGGCGCTACGGCCTGACCCAGGTGCCGATCATGGGCGCGGCCCCCGAGGCCGAGCCGAGTCCGGCCGATCTCGCCGCGATCGTGCAGACCGCGCGGCGGCTCAAGGTCACGCACGTGTTCTTCGAGCCCCTCGTGAGCCCGCGCCTCGCCCAGACCCTCGCCCGCGAGATCGGGGCGACCGCCCTGCCCCTCGATCCGATCGAGGGCGTCAGCCGGGAGCAGGCGGCCGCGGGCACGGGCTACGTCGAGCTGATGCAGGCCAACCTGGCCAACCTCCGCGTGGGGCTCGGCTGCCGGTGACCCGGGTCTGCTTCGTCACCTGCCGGCGCTGGCCCGAGATCTCGGAGAGCGACCGGCTGGTTGCGCGGGCCCTCGAAGAGCGCGGCGCTCGCGTGGAGGGCCGGGCCTGGAACGAGCCCGCGGCCGACTTCGAGGGGTTCGACGCGATCGTCCTGCGCTCGAGCTGGGACTACCACTTCGAACCCGAGGCCTTCCTGGCCTGGCTCGGGCGGCTCGAGCGGGCCGGCGCGCGGGTCTTCAACCCGCCCGCCCTCGTTCGCTGGAACGTGAGCAAGCGGTACCTGATCGCCCTGCAGGCGACCGGCGTGCCCACCGTCGCCACCGCCGCGCTAACAGACGAGACGGAGGCGGGGCTCGAGGCGATCATGCGCGGCCGCGGCTGGCGGACATGCGTCCTCAAGCCCGAGATCGGGGCCTCGGCCCACGACGCCCGGATCGTGACCGAGGAGAGCCTCGCCGAGGCGGCGACCGCGATCGCGACCGGGGCCATCCGCCGGCCGCTGCTCGTGCAGCCGTTCGTGGACGAGATCCGGACCCGCGGCGAGTGGTCCCTCGTCTTCATCGAGGGAAGCCTGACACATAGCGTGCTAAAGCTACCGGCTGCGGGCGATTTCCGCGTGCAGTCCTACCTGGGCGGCACGGTCCGGGCCGAGCCGGCTCCACCCGGCGCCGTGTCGGCCGCGCGCGCGGCGCTGGCCGTCCTGCCCGAGTCCCCGCTCTAC
>DATFAJ010000390.1:0-7911 GCA_035254745.1 Candidatus Methylomirabilota bacterium
AGCTGACCGTGGTGCCGCTCGAGCGCTGGCAGCGCGGACAGTGGTTCGACGAGACCGGGCTGCCGTGGGTGAACCCATCTCCCAACATCCGGACCCAGACCGAGGCCTTGCTCTACTCGGGGATCGGGCTCCTGGAGGCGACCAACGTCTCGGTCGGACGCGGCACCGACACGCCGTTCGAAGTGGTCGGCGCCCCGTGGATCGTCGATCCCCAGAACCTGGCCGACGCGATGAACGCCCGCGGCCTGGCCGGGGTGCGGTTTCAGGGCATATTCTTCACGCCGACCTCGAGCGTCTACGCGGGCCAGGTGGCGGGAGGAGTGCAGATGCAGGTGACCGACCGCGACGCGATCCGCCCGGTGACGGTCGGCCTCGCGCTGGGTCGAGAGCTGATGGAGCGATACCCCGGGCAGTTCCGACCGGCGGCGATCCAGAACCTGCTGGTCAACCGGACGACGATGTGGTCGATCCTGCGCGGCGACCCCTTCGCGCGGACCCTGGGCTGGGCCGACGCCTCCCGCGACACCTTCCTGCAGCGCCGCGCGCCTTACCTGATCTACAAGTAGGCGCGCGGTCCGGCGCCTACCGCCGCTCGATCACCCGCGCGGACTTCACCACCCCCAGCTTCCCGGTGCTGCCGCTCGCCACCGTGATGGTGGCGGGATCGCCGTCGCTCACGTAGCGCTCGCCCGGATTCCGGTCGAAGTAGGTGAGCCACTGGTCGAGGTCCCGGTCGACAACTTGGATGCGGGGCAGGTGGAGCGGGTCGAAGCTCTTGGCGTGCGGCGAGGGCGCCGCCCCGCCCGCCACCATCAGGATGGCCTCGTGGCGGTACGCCATGCCCTTGGCCTCGCCCGACACCGCCCAGCCGAGCTCCTTGGGATAGCTGCCGTGCGGAAGGGCCAGAGTACGGAACCGATAGCCGGGCAGCGACCGCTGCACCCACACCTGCGCGGTGGCGAGCTGGTCGCGCACGGTGGCCTCCGGATAGCGCCCGAGCTCAGCGTGCCACAGGGTGTGGTTGCCGATCTCGTAGCCCTGGCTCGCCAGGTACTGACGCTTGCGGCCCGCCAGGTCCTTCTGGTTGAACAGGTCGTTCGGGGCCTTGGCGCCCGGCAGCACGTAGAAGGTGGCCGCGTGCCCGAAGCCCGGGTGCTCGCGCGCGAAGGCCTCGAAGATACCGATCCCGCACTCGGGATCGATGACCCAGTCGTTGCCTTTCTGGACGTAGCGGAACTGGCCCGGAGAGGAGTCGTCGAAGGTGAAGATGACCGGGGTGGTGCCGGCGGGCAGGGCGATCTTGCCGTCGATGTAGTCGGTGAGGGCCACCGTGCGATAGCCCCGCTCCCACAGGCGGAGCAGGTCGCGCTTGAAGTTCTCGGGGGTGCGGGTCCAGCGGGCCTCGGGGTGGTCGATCTTGTGGTACTCGAGGATCATCACGCGGCCGACCTCGTTGGGCGGCAGCGTGGGCGCCTGGGCGCCTGCGAGGACCGCCGCGCCCAGGCAGACTGCGAGCAAGACGGTCGCGACGACGGTACGCATGGCTACTGGGTGGACTTCGTCAGGGCGGAGGTCTTCGGCCGCAGCGCCGCCGCCGTGTAGTCGTTCTTCGGGTTCCACAGCATCCAGCCCGCCGCGCCCGCGTCGTTGGCGGCACGGATCTGGGCCGTGACCTCGCCGGGCCCGAAGATGCGCTTGTCGAAGGCGTAGTCCTTGAAGTCCTGCAGCCACGGCCGGACCTGCATGGCCGGGTTCTGAGAGCGCTGGCGGGTGAGCCGCACGCTCTCCTTCACGACCTCGTACGGGTGCTGCACCGGGTTCCGGAATCCGGGAATCCCCAGGTGATAGCCCGACGGGTAGACCATGGGGCACATGTAGTCGAGGTGCGCGGAGAGCTCCTCGATGCGCTGCCCGATGTCGGTGTCGTTGGAGTTGAAGGCGGTGTAGCCGAACACGTCGGCGCCGAGGAAGGCTCCGGTGGGCCCGAGCTCACGACGGGCCTTGGCCAGGAACGCGGCGATGGTGGGCAGCCGGGTGGCCGCATTGTTCGGCTGCGAGTAGCGCGCGGCCGACAGCTTGCCATCGGTGGGGAAGCGGACGTAGTCGAACTGCACCTCGTCGAAGCCCTTGGCGACGGCTTCCTTGGCCACCGCGATCAGGTAGTTCCAGTTCTCCTCGCGGAAGGGGTCGACCCAGGCGAGGTTCTCCCGGTCGGTCCACGGCTTGCCGGTGCGGGTGTCGATGATGGCGAGGTCGGGTCGGGTCATGGCCCGGAGGTTGTCCTTGAAGGCCACGATGCGGGCGATGGTGTAGATGCCCTGCGCCTTCCAGGAGGCGAGCTGGTCGTCGAAGTCCTTGATGATGACCGGACCCTGCGCGCCCGCGTCGACCGCGGCCTGCACCGAGGTGCGATACGGGATCATCCCGCGATCACCCTTGACGTCGATGACCACCGCGTTGAGCTCGGTGCGCGATACGAGGTCGAGCACCCGCTGCCGGATGCCGCGGTCGGCCACGCCGTAGTAGGTGAGATAGGCGGCGCGGATCGGATGCGGCGGCAGCTTGACGGTGACCTCGCTGGCTCCGGCGGTGAGCTTGCGCCGCTCGTAGCCCGGGCTCTTCACCCAGATCGTGCTGCCGGGCACCACCGGCGTGGTGGTGAAGCGGCCTTCCGCGTCGGTCACGACCTCGACGGGACCCGCCCAGATCGACACGCCCCGCAGCGCGCCGCCGGTGGCGGCGTCGATCACGCGGCCGGTGACCACGCGCGGCTCACCGCGCGGCTCGGCCGGCTCGGGTGCCGGCTGGGAAGGGGCCTGGGCCTGGCCGGCAGGCGACGTGGCCGGGGTCGGGGCCGTCGCGGCGGGGGTCTCCGCCGGGGTCTCGGGCGTCGGGTAGCCGGGGTTGCTGGCGTCCCAGGACAGGGCGGCCGCCAGGCGGGTGCCCGGGACCAGCGTCGTCGGGAACAGGATCAGCGACTCAAGCAGGCCGGCGACCAGCGTGAGAATGAAGAGCGAGGTCCAGGAGAGCGAGCGGGGTATCGAGCTTTGGCTCATTCTTCTTTCCTGACTATCCCGTTAGGAGGTGCGTTGGGCCAAGGGAATTCCGCGAGACGACAAAAACGTGAGCAACCCGCTTGCCATCTCGCCACTCCGGCAAGTGACTGAAAACGTGGCCGCCGGTTCCCGACCCACCTCCCGAAGCTGTCCGAGAGCTGACAAAGTCCGCCAGCTGACAACGCGATTCGTCACAGCCGAGCAAACTGCCTGAGTACAATGCGGCGCATGACCGACCTGCCCCGCTTCGCCTGCGAGACGGCCCGGCAGCGCACGCTCCCGATCGGCGGCCTGGCCCTCCACGCGCTCGAATGGGGCGAGCCGGGCCGCCCGGCCCTCTGCTTCCTCCACGGTGGCTCCGCTCATGCCCACTGGTTCGACGCCGTCGTCCCCGCTTTCTTCGACCGCTACCACGTGCTCTCGCTCGATCAGCGCGGCCACGGCGCCAGCCAGTGGGCGCCCGCCCCGGCCTACGCCACCGAGGACTTCGCCCGGGACCTGGTGGGCGTGATGGACGCCCTGGGCTGGTCCCGGATGACCCTGGTCGGCCACTCCATGGGCGGCCACAACGCGATGGCGTTCGCGGCCTGGCACCCCGAGCGCGTGGAGCGCCTGGTCGTGGTGGACAGCCGGCCCTCGATTCCGGCCGAGCGGCTGCAGACCATGCACCGGCGCGGTGACCGCGGGCCGATGCGCCACGCGACGCTCGAGTCCGCGCTCGGGAGCTTCCGGCTCCTGCCGCGCGAGACGGTCGCCGATGCACGGCTGCTCGCGCACCTGGCGCGCGAGGGCATCACCGAGCGCGAGGGCCGCTTCCTCTACCGATTCGATCCCGCCTGCAACGGTCGGCGCCGTCCCACCGACGGCTGGGCGCTGCTCGAGCGTATCCCCGCGCCGACCCTGCTCGTGCGCGGGGAGCACTCCCCGATCCTGCCGCGCGAGATGGCCGCAGAGATGCTCGCGCGGCTGCCGCGTGCCCGACTGGTGGAGATTCCCGGGACGTATCACCATCTCGTGCTCGACGCGCCCCTCGCGTTCGCCAGGGCGCTGGATGAGTTCTTGAGCCAGCCGATCCCGTCCGTCTGATCGGACGGGCCCGCGAGTGTATCAGACGACCGGGCCCGCCGGGTTTGCTACTATCGGCCGCCATGGGTGTCTACGCCGAGCTCCGAGGCTTCGTCCTCACCCATCGTGAGTGCGGCGTGCTACGCGGCGCCACGAAGGCCATCGAGGGCGGCTTCCGGCTGGCCGTGATCTGTCCGTGCGGGGCGCGCTTCGGGCGATCGGTGAGCGCCCACGATCCCGACGCCGAGCGCCTGCAGGAGGCGCTGGCCGCCTTCCAGGCCTGAGCCGGACTACTCCCGGATCCAGGACTCCGCGAGCGGAACCTCCGCGGGGCGGGCCGGGCGTGCCTCAGCCGCCAGGGCGGCGGGGTCCGCGGAGGAGGGGGCCAGGCGCAGCAGCGCCTCGATCTCCGAGCGGCGGTAGAGCCGCTGGCGCTTGATGCCCTGGCGGTAGCTCCTGAGCAGACCCCGGCTCACGTACGCGTAGAGGGTCTCGCGCTTCACGCCCAGCAAGGTCGCCGCCTCCTCGCCCGCCAGGTACTCCTCGCCGTCCAGCAGGACCATGGCCCTCATGCTAGCAGCCGGCGGCCGGCCCGGTGCTGCCGTATCTCGTTGCGTCTAGTCTAATCAATGTAAATCAAGTATAATCAACTTGGGAGGACAACGCCAATGGCGACGGTATCCGAGACGGCATACAAGGACGGGCTCGAGGACGTGATCGCGGCGCGCTCGGCGATCTGCCGGGTGGACGGGGAGGCGGGCCGCCTCTACTACCGCGGCTACGAGGTAGCGGACCTGGTCCGCGTGGCCAGCTTCGAGGACACGACGCACCTGCTGTGGTTCGGCGAGCTGCCGTCCGCAGCCGAGCGCGCGGCCTTCGCAGCGCGGCTCGGCGAGGCCCGGGCCCTGCCCGAGCCGGTGCTCACGCTGCTGCGCCGCCTGCCGCGCGACTGCCACCCGCTCGACGCGCTGCGCACCGCGGTGTCCCTCGCCGCCGCCACCGATCCGGACGTACGCTCCAACGACCCGGACGCGAACCTGCGCAAGGCGTGGCGGCTCATGAGCCTGGTGCCGGCCACGGTGGCGGCCTGGCAGCGCCTCCGCACCGGCCGCGAGCCGGTGGCCGCGCGAGCCCAGGGCTCGCACGCGGCCCACTTCCTGACCCTGCTCGACGGCCGCGAGCCCTCCGCCGAGGTGGCACGCGTCCTCGACGTCATCCTCACCCTGCACGCCGACCACGAGTTCAACGCCTCCACCTTCGCGGCGCGCGTGGCGGTGGCGACGGTGGCCGACCTGCACTCCGCGATCGTGGCGGCCGTCTCCACGCTCAAGGGCCCGCGGCACGGGGGCGCCAACGAGGACGTGCTCGCGATGCTGCTCGAGATCGGCGAGCCGGAGCGCGCGGAGTCCTTCGTGGAGGCGCGCATCGGGGCGCGGGCCGGGCTCTCCAAGCGGGAGCGCTCCGACCCCAAGACGCGCATGCCCGGCTTCGGCCACCGGGTCTACAAGGTGGACGACGCGCGGGCCCGGGTGCTCCGCGGCATGGCCAAGTCGATGGCGGAGGCGACCGGGCGGGGCAAGCTCTTCGAAGTGGCCGAGCGGCTCTACGACGCGATGAAGGCCCGGACGAGCCTGCCGGTCAACGTGGACTTCTTCTCGGCGGTCGTCTACGACGCGCTCGGCATCCCGCCCGACTTCTGCACGTCGATCTTCGCGGTGGGCCGCGTGGCCGGCTGGTGCGCCCACGCCATGGAGCAGTACGCGGACAACCGGCTCATCCGTCCGCGCGCCGACTACGTGGGGCCCGCCGCGCGGGCCTTGCCCTAGCGGGAGGCCGGGTCAGGGCGCGACCGGGACCGGATCTCGCAGGCCTGCCTCGCGGAAGCCCTTCTCGCGGAGCAGGCAAGAATCGCAGCGGCCGCAGGCGAGCCCGTCCGGTCGCGGCTCGTAGCACGACCAGGTGAGCGCGAAGTCCACGCCGAGGGCCGTGCCGCGCGCGACGATCTCCGCCTTGGTCAGGCGGATGAGCGGGGTGTGGATCCGGAGCCGGCTGGTGCCTTCGACGCCTGCCCGCGTGGCCAGGTCGGCCATCCGCTCGAAGGCCTCGATGAACTCCGGGCGGCAGTCCGGATATCCACTGTAGTCGAGCGCATTTACCCCGATGAAGATGTCCTGGGACTCGAGCACCTCCGCCCAGGCGAGCGCGTAGCTCAGGAAGATCGTGTTCCGGGCCGGGACGTAGGTGACCGGGATGCCCGAGCCCATCGCCTCCACGCTGCGTCCCTTGGGCACCGGGATGTCGGCGGTGAGGGCCGAGCCGCCGATGGCGCGCAGGTCGAGCCGCAGCACCAGGTGCTCCCTGGCGCCCAGCGCCGCGGCCACGCGCCGCGCGGAGTCGAGCTCGCGGTCGTGCCGTTGACCGTAGTCGAACGAGAGGGCGTAGGCGTCGAAGCCCTCGGCCCGGGCGATCGCGAGCGCGGTGGCCGAGTCGAGGCCGCCCGAGAGCAGGACCACCGCCCGGCGGCCGGCCATCAGACCCCCCGCCGCGCGCCCCAGATCAGGACGTGGAGCCGGGGCGAGAAGCGGAAGCCGTGCGCCTTGCAGGCCTCCACGATCCAGGGCGAGCGCGCGGCGAGCTCCTCGGGCCTCAGGCCTTCCGGCTGCAGCAGCACCCGCTCGCGCGGGAGCGCGAACCGATCGGTCAGCCGTAGGACCTCGGCGAGCTCACCGGGCTCAGACACCACGAGCTTCCACCAGGCGTCGCGCTCGAGGAACGCCCGTATCGCCCCCGCGTTGATCCGCCGCTCCTCCGCCACGGCTGAGCCGGCGAGCTTCACCGAGACATTCCACTGGATGGTCGGGGGAGCATCGGGGGGCGGGGCGAGGGTGCCGGAGGTCTCGATCTCGACCGTGTAGCCGCGCCCCACGAGCGCGCGGACGAGCGGGGTGAAGAGCGGCGACTCGAGGGGCTCGCCGCCGGTGACGACCACGCGGCGGCACGGGAAGGCCGCCACCTCGTCGAGCAGCCCGTCGAGCGTCACCTCGCGGCCGGCGGCGGGATCCCACGAATACTTCGTGTCGCACCAGCCGCAGCCGACCGAGCAGCCCTGCAGGCGCACGAAGACGGCGGGCCGCCCCGCGGTGACGCCTTCCCCCTGGATCGAGTAGAAGGTCTCGGCGATGCGCCCGCGGAGGCCCGACACGGTGGGCAGTGCTGGCACAGCTAGCGGGAGGGAGCCTTCTGCTCCAGGCTCTGGATGAAGTCGGGCGGGATCTGCTGGCCGAGGTTCTGCGCCCGCTGTACTGCCTGCCGCGACTCGTCGTAGTAGCCGGCCTGGTAGAGGAGCACCGCGAGCCCGTACTGGATGTTGCCGTTGTGCGGGTCGAGCTGCGCGGCCTGCTGGAGCTGGTTGATCGCGTCCGGGAGCCGTCGCCCTCGCGCCAGCACCCTGGCGAGACCCACCCGCGCCGGCGCGAACTGCGGATCCTGGGTCACGGCCGCCCGGAACTCCGAGAAGGCCTCGGTGTCCCGGTGAAGGTCGTACAGGGCGAATCCGAGCTCGGTGCGCGCGTCCACCAGGGCCGGGTTCAGCGCCCGTGCCTCCGCCAGCTCTCGCACCGCGTCGTTGATCTGGCCGCGCGCGCGGTGGAGGAACCCCAGATTGGCTCGGACGACCGCGTCGGTGGGTGCCAGGTCCAGCGCGACGCGCAGCGCCGCCTCGGCGTCGGCGGCCCGGCCGGCACGGAAGGCTTCCATTCCCGCGATGGCGATCTTCGCCGCCAGGGGATTC
>DATFAJ010000391.1:0-14387 GCA_035254745.1 Candidatus Methylomirabilota bacterium
CCGGCGTGGGCGGCGCCCCGGCAGCGCCCAGGTACGAGGAGACGAAGGTCGCGCCCGGCGGGGTCGATGCATCGAAGCGGCCGAGTCGGAACGGCGCGGCCGAGATCGGCGGACGCGCGGCGAGCACGAGCGCGGCGACCATCTCCCCGACCGCTGGAGAGAGCTTGAAGCCGTGGCCAGACATGCCGGCCGCGATCCAGAAGCCGCGCACCGGCGACTCGTCGAGGATCGGCATCCAGTCCGGGGTGATGTCGAAGGCGCCCGCGTAGCCGCGGCTGAATCGGGCTTCCGTCAGCGCGGGGATCGCCCGGGCGGTGCGCGTCAGCACCTCGGCCGCCTCGTCGAACCCGGCCTCGGCGCCCAGCAGGTCGGCGTCCATCGGGTGCTGCGCCTCGTCGTCGGTGAGCGAGCCGGTGATCGTGAGGCCGCCGGTCTCGGGCCTCACGTAGCTGCCGCCGGCCAGGTCCAGGTACACCGGGTGGGCCGCGCCGAACTGAGCCGGCCGGGACACGACGAAAACCGGGTGCCGCCCGATCACGATCGGCAGATCGACGCCGGCGAGCCGTCCGACCCGGGGGGCCCACAGGCCGGCCGCGTTGATCACCACCGGTGCGTCGATCCGCTCGCCGGTCGCGGTGTCCACCCCCACGACCCGGCCGGCCTCCCGGCGGATCGCGACCACTTCGACCCCTTGCTCGATCGCGGCGCCGCGCTGTCGCGCCGCGCCCGCGAAGCCCGCGGTGACCGCGGCGGGGTCGCCGTAACCGGAGCCGGGCTCCCACAGCACCGCTCCCAGGCCGGCCGGGTCGATGCGGGGCTCGACGCGGCCCAGGTCCCGGGGGTCGAGGATCTCGGCCTTGATCCCGATGCCACGCTGGAGCTCGAGGGTCTGCTCGAGCGTTGGCCGCATCGCGGGTGAGACTCCGATGAGCGCTCCGGTGCGGACGTAGCCCGCCTCTCCCCCGACCGCGTCCCCGAACCGCTCGAAGACCGCGAGCGACCGCAGGACCATCTCGCTCGTCTCGCGGGTCGGGTAGAGCTGTCGGACGATGCCGACCGATCGGCCGGTGCCGCCCGAGCCCAGGAACTTGCGCTCGAGGACCAGCACCCGCCGGACGCCCAGCCCGGCGAGGTGGAATGCGATCGAGACGCCGGTCACTCCGCCGCCGACGATGACGACGTCGGCGGTCCTCATCCGCGACCGATCAGGGCCGTGGCCTCGCCGTCGGTCAGGATCCGGGCCGGATCCCCGCTCGCGAGGCCCCCTTCGCGCAGGACGCGGGCGTAGACGCGGCTGTCCCCCGGGTGGCGCTTCTGCGATACCCGGGCATAGTCGCGATCGCGGAAGGACCCGGTGATGTTCGCGCAGGGAGCCGTGTAGCGCGTGACCTGGATGATGACGTCCGAGCCCAGCTGCAGGTAGGTGCCGGGACCGACCGCGGGCCAGTCGATTCCCTCGAGGGTGACGTTCTCGCCGATGCTCCCGGGGGTGATCGGATGGCCCTCGGCCTGCAGGGCGCGGATCCGCTCGAGCGAGAAGAGACAGAGCGCGCGCTCGGGGCCGCCGTGGAGATCCCGGTTGCGCTGGACGTCGCCTTCGAGTCCGAGAGTGGTGACGCGGGTGGACGGTACCGCGCGCTTCGGCACTCCCCCGGACGACAGGCTGAGCTGCGCGACGCGGGCGACTCCGCTCATCGCCACCCCCGGATCCGCCTCAAGCGCCCGCGCGCTTGATCATCCGCTTCACCGTCGCCTCGAGCACGGTCTCACCGCGCTGATTGGTCACCTCGTGCCGATAGGTGACGATGCCGCGATCGGGCTTCTTGGTCTCGCGCTTGTCGGCGATCGTGACGCTCACGCGGAGCGTGTCGCCTTCGAGCACCGGCGAGACGATGCGGATGTCGCCGCCGAGATAGGACATGCCGGTACCGTGGATGAGGCCGGTCTGCATGATCAGCCCTTCCGAGAGGCTGAAGGTCAGGGCGCCCGGCGCGGCACGACGCTTGAACACCGATTCCTTGGCCACGTACTCCATGTCCATGAACAGGGGCTCGTTGAAGCCACACAGGTTGACGAAGGCGCAGATGTCCGCTTCCGAGACGGTGCGACCCAGGGTCTGGTACACCGCGCCGACGTTGTGCTCCTCGTAGGTGAGTCCTCGCGTCTTCACGCACTCCTCCAGGATCAGGCCTCGCCCAGATAGGCTCGGCGCACTTCGGGGTTCTCGGCCAGTTCGCGCGCGCCACCCTCGAGGGGCAGGCGCCCCGTCTCCAGCACGTAGCCGCGCTCGGCGATGGACAGGGCCATGGCCGCGTTTTGTTCCACGAGCAGGATGGTGACACCCTGCCGGTTGATGGCGAGCACGGTCTCGAAGATCTGCTCGACGAGCACCGGGGCCAGGCCCATGGAGGGCTCGTCCAGCAGGAGCAGGCGGGGCCGGGCCATGAGGGCGCGGCCGATCGCGAGCATCTGCTGCTCCCCGCCGGAGAGCGTCCCCGCCACCTGGCTGCGGCGCTCCTTGAGACGAGGGAAGATGGTGAAGACGTGATCCATGTCCTGGGCGATGGCGGAGTCGGCCCGGGTGTAGGCGCCCATCTCGAGGTTCTCGACCACGCTCAGGCGGTTGAAGATGCGGCGACCCTCGGGCACGTGGGTGATGCCCTTTAGCACCACGTCGTGGGGCGCGATGCCCAGGAGCGAGGAGCCCTCGAACCGCACGTCGCCCTGCCGCGGGGCGAGGAGACCGGAGAGCGTGCGGAGGGTCGTGGTCTTGCCCGCCCCGTTGTTGCCGAGCAGCGTGACGATCTCGCCCTGGCCCACCCGGAACGAGATCCCCTTGAGCGCGTGGATCTCGCCGTAGTAGACGTGGAGATCCGTCACCTCAAGCATGCGCGCTCCCGGCCGTCCCCGCCCCGGGGGTCCACTGACGCCGGCCCAGGTAGGCCTCGATCACCCGCGGGTTCTTCTGCACCTCGGTGGGCCGTCCCTCCGCGATCTTCTCGCCGTAGTCGAGGACGGTGACCCGGTCCGAGACCTCCATCACCACCCGCATGTTGTGCTCGATGAGCAGGAGAGTGAGCTTCCGCTCCTCGACGAGGCGCCGCAGCAGGGCCATCAGGCTGCGGGCCTCGCCCTGGGTCATGCCGGCGGTCGGCTCGTCGAGCAGCAGCAGCGCGGGGTTCGAGGCGAGGGCACGGGCCAGCTCGAGCCGGCGCTGCTCGCCGTAGGGCAGGTTGCGGGCGAGCTCGTTCGCCTTCTCCCGGAGCCCAGCCACCCCCAGCAGCTCGGCCCCCTGCTCCCACTGCCGGCGCTCGTGCTCGAGCCAGCGTGCGTTACGCGTGATCACGTCCCAGAAGGTCAGGGGCACGCGGCTGTGCATGCCGACCAGCACGTTCTCGATGGCGGTCATGCGGGAGAAGAGACGGATGTTCTGGAAGGTGCGGCAGATGCCGAGCTCGGTGATCTGGTCGGGACGCCGCCCGAGCACCGCGGTGTCCCGGAAGAGGACCGTGCCCTCCTCGGGCACGTAGATGCCGGTGAACACGTTGAAGAAGGTGGTCTTGCCCGCTCCGTTGGGGCCGATGATCGAGGCGATGTGGCCTTCCTCGAGCGTGAAGTCCACCGCGTTGAGCGCGGTCAGTCCGCCGAACCGCTTGGTCACGCCGCGGGCCTCGAGGAGCGGCATCAGCGCTCTTCCTCGAGCTCCCGGTGCCGCCGCTTCGCGGGAAGGATGCCCTGGGGTCGGAAGATCATCATCAGGACCAGGATGAGACCGAAGATCATTCGCTCGTACTTGGCCGGCTCGAGCTGGGTGGGCAGATTGGTGAGATCGTAGCCGAAGATCACGGTGCCCGCGTTGCGCAGCTCGTTGAGCCAGAGCGAGAGGCCCTTCAGGATCTGGAGGTTGAGGATGGTGACCACCGCGGCGCCCAGGATCGCGCCCGGGATCGAGCCCATGCCGCCCAGGATGATCATGGCGAGCACGCCGATCGACTCCATGAAGGTGAAGGACTCGGGGTTGATGAAGATCTGCTTGGCCGAGAAGAGCACCCCGACCGTGCCCGCGAACGAGGCCCCACAGGCGAAGGCGAGGAGCTTCATCCGCACCAGGGGTACCCCCATGGCCTGGGCCGCGGTCTGATCCTCTCGGATCGCTTCCCAGGCCCGCCCGATGTGCGAGTCCTCCAGGCGCCGGTTGGCGAGGACCGTCGCGCCCACGATCAGGAGCACGAGCCCGTACAGATACAGGGGGTAGATCACGTTCGGGTCCGGGTCGATCCCGAGCCACTGCAAGAGCGGGCCGAAGAAGATCGGCGGCCGGTTGATCGGGGTGATGCCCTTGGGCCCGTTGGTGAAGTTGATCGGCTTGTCGAGGTTGTTGGCGAGGACCCGGATCACCTCTCCGAAGCCGAGGGTCACCAGCGCCAGGTAGTCGCCGTGCAGCCGGAGCACGGGCAGCCCGAGCAGGATTCCCGCACCCGCGGCGACCGCCACGCCCACGAAGAGGAATACGAAGAACCACCACCCGCTGAGCGGGAAGTGGCTGCCGCCGAAGATCAGGTTGGCCTGGGGGGAGCCGAAGATCGCCCACGAGTAGGCCCCGACCGCGAAGAAGGCGACGTAGCCCAGGTCGAGCAGGCCGGCCAGCCCGACCACGATGTTGAGCCCGAGGGCGAGCGCCACGAAGATCCCGACCTGGATCGCGATCTCCATGTAGTAGGCGTTGATCGTGCCGAGGACCGGCATCAGCACGCCCAGGGTCAGGATCGTGAGAGCCGCCTTCAGCGGCGTCGGCATCCGGGCGAAGTAGAGCAGGAGGATCGAGCCCTGGAACATCATGAAGATCACGATCGAGCGGGGACTCTCGGTGACACCCCAAGTGGTGATGAGCAGCAGCGCCACCACCAGCACGGTCGCGGGCACCGGGCGATCCAGGATCTCCTTGATCATGCCCGCTCGCGAACGATCTCTCCCAGGAGGCCCTTCGGCCTGAAGATGAGGATCAGGATGAGGATCGAGAACGCGAAGATGTCCTTGTACTCGGCCCCGAAGGCGCCGCCGGTCAGGAGCGACAGGTAGGAGGCCGCGAAGGCCTCGAGCAGCCCGAGCACGAGCCCGCCCAGCATCGCCCCCGGGACGTTGCCGATGCCGCCGAGGACTGCCGCGGTGAAGGCCTTCAGCCCCGGGATGAACCCGGTGTACGGGTTGATCAGGCTGTACTGGACGCCGAAGAGCACCCCGGCCCCGCCGCCCATCGCCCCCCCGATGAGGAAGGTCAGCGAGATGATCCGGTTGACGTTGATGCCCATGAGCGAGGCGGCGGCCTGGTCCTCCGCCACCGCCCGGATCGCCTTGCCCACCTTCGTCCGGTTGACCAGGGTGTGCAGGCCCCAGAGCATGAAGAGGGCGGCCACCATGACCACCAGCGACTTGACCGAGACGTCGATGGTCTCGGTCAGCTCGAAGCGGTGGTTGAGGACCTCCATGGTCGGGTAGACGAGGTTGAACGAGTTGCGCCAGAGCGACTCGAAGAGCCGGATCACGTCCTGGAGGAAGAACGAGACCCCGATCGCGGAGATGAGGGGGATGAGCCGGGGCGCGTGGCGCAGCGGCCGGTACGCGGTGCGCTCGATCACCACCGCGACGACCCCGCTCACCAGCATGCCCGCCACCAGGATGATGACGAGCACCAGCGCCCACGGCAGCACGTCGAGCCAGCCCGCCGCCTTGAACGACAACAGGATCTCCACCCCCACGAAGGCCCCGATGATGAAGATCTCGGAGTGGGCGAAGTTGATGAACTCGAGCACCCCGTAGACCATGGTGTACCCGAGGGCGATGAGCGCGTACATGAAGCCCAGGATGATGCCGTCCAGGAGGACCTGCGGGAAGATGCCGATCAGGATGTCAAAGTCCATCGGCACTCGGCGGGAAGGCGGGGGAGAGCGGGAGGGGCGCGAGATCGCCCCTCCCGCCGATGACCGCGTGCGTGGCTGCTACTTGGCCGCCGCCGGGGGCGCGATCGTGAGCTGCTTGACGATCTTGTTGTCCCCCCACTTCTCGGGGTTGTCGCTCGCCACCGTCAGCACGAAATACTGGGCCCTCAGCCGATCGCCCTTGCCGTCGAACGCGATGTCGCCGGTGATCCCGGAGAGCTTGATCTTGCGGACCGCGGCCGAGACGGCCTCCCGGCTCATCTTGCCCGTCTTGGCGACGTTCTCAATGGCCTTGAGCGCGATGGTGGTCGCGTCGTAAGCCTCGGCCGCGTAGGGCTCCGGGTTCTTGCTGAACTTCTTCTTGAAGTCGTCCACGAACGCCTTGGCCTTGGGCAGCGCGGAGGCGGGCCCCGCCGCGGAGGTGTAGTTCATGCCCACCACCGCCTTGCCCGCGATCTTGGTCAGGTCCGAGGAGTCCATGCCGTCCGGTCCCATGAACTTGGACTTGATGCCCTTCTCGCGCGCCTGCTTGAAGAACGGCGCCCCCTGGTCGTAGATACCGCCGAAGTAGATGATGTCCGGGTTCTTGGCCTTGATCGGGGTCAGCAGCGGGTCGAAGTTCGACTTCTCCTCGGTGCCCTCGAAGCCCACGACCTTGACCCCCTTCTTCTCGGCGTCCGCCTTGAAGAACTCGGCGATGCTCTGTCCGTACTGGGTCTTGTCGTGGACGATGTAGGCGCTCTTGACCTTGAGGGTCCCGTGCGCGAACTCGGAGCCCACCACGCCCTGCACGTCGTCGCGTCCGCATACCCGGTTCACGTTCGGGTAGTTGCGATCGGTCACCACCGGGTTGGTGTTGGCCGGCGAGATCATGGCCAGCGTGACTTCCTTGTAGACCTCGGAGGAGGGGATCGCCACGCCCGAGTTCAGGTGGCCGATGACCACCATGATGTCCTTGTCGGCGATGATGTTCTTGGCGTTGGCGACGCCGACGTCGGGCTTGGCCTGGTCGTCGAACGGCACGAAGTCGACCTTGTAGCCCATCTTCTCGAGGGTGCCCTTCATCTTGTCGACCGCCAGCTGGGCCCCCAGCTTGATGCCTTCGCCGAGCACGGCCTGGCCGCCCGATAGCGGGCTCTGGGTGGCGATCTTGATGGTGCCCTTCGACTGGGCGTCGGCGCCCGAGGCCAGCGGGAGCACCAGCGCCAGTGCGGCGATCAAAGCGATGACCAGGCGTAGTCGCGGCATTCTCATCAGCTCCTCCTCCTTAGGACCAGAGCGAACGGGGTAGGTTCGAGCGCGGCCATTATAGCGGTTTCTGCAGGGTGGTCAACGGACGGAGAGCTGCCCGGCCGCCACCGGATCGAGACGGCGCAGCGCGGCCAGCTCCTCCCGGGCCCGATCGGGCCGGCCGGCCGCCTCGTAGGCCTGCACCAGCCAGACCCGCGGGCTCGCCGAGCTCGGAGTCAGGGCCGAGGCGCGCTCGAGCGGCAGCACCGCCCCGGCCGGCTTGCCCTGCTGGACCAGCGCCTGCCCCAGGTACTCGAGGTCCTCCCATCGGTCGCCCATGAGCCGGACCGCCTCGGCGAAGGCCGGGTCGTCGGTGCCCGTGCTCTCGGGGGCGGCAGCCGGCGGCCTCGGGTCCCCGGAGGGTCGATGCTCGAGCTCCTGGGCCCGCCGCAGGAGTGGTAGCGCGTCCGTGGTGCGACCCTGCACGAGGTAGATGAGGGCCAGCCGTGCCGGACCCTGGCTCAGGCCGGGGTCGAGTCGAATGTACGTCCTGAGGCTCGCCTCTGCGTCGGCGTACTTCCCGCGGGCGAGCCGCATCGTGCCGAGCGTGTAGTGGGGCAGGGGCATCGTCGGCCGTAGGGCGATCGCGTGGCGGACGTGGGCCTCGCCCTCGTCGAGACGCACGCGGCCGCCGGGTGCGCCGTAGACGATCGCCTCGCCCAGGATCGCCTCGCACATGGCGCACGCGGGGTCCTGCTCGGTCGCCCAGCGCCAGAGCGTCTCGGAGTCCCGCCAGGTCCCGCTCTGCCCCCAGGTACCGACCGCGAGCGCCGCGACCAAGAGCCCGACGCCGCTGACGCCGACCGCCGAGACCCATCGGCTCAACCGCCCCTGGCGCCGCAGGCGCATCGCCCAGATCACGCCGTAGCCCGCGAGAAGGGCCCAGCCGAGCCCGGCGAGGTAGCTGTAGCGGTCGGAGACGAGCTGGCTTCCGGAGTGGGCGATCCCGCTCACCGGCAGTACCACCACCGCCGAGTGAGCCCACGCCGCGAGCGCTCCCGGGGCCCGCCGCCTCAGCAGGACGAGGATCCCCGTGACCGCGACCAGCCCGAGCAGGGGGACCAGGAAGCGACCCTGGAGCAGCGCCGGGGCGACCGGTACCTCGTGGAGCGGCGTGAGACCGATCGGCCAGATCGTGCTGGTGGGATAGAACCAGAAGCTGTAGGCGACGAAGGCGAGCCGCGCGTCGATGCCGAACCGGGCGAACGCGCTCCACTCGGCGCCCCGGTTCCGGGCGTACAGGATCACGATGGCACCCAGTAGCGCGACGACGATGTAGGGAGCTTTCTCCCGGACGACCGCCACCCACCCCCGGGCACGCACGCGCCGCAGGGGGTAGGCGTCGAGGATCAGCAGGGTCGCGGGCAGGCTGATGGCCAAGCCCTTGCCCAGGAGCGCCGCCGCGAACGCGGCGACCGAGTACACGCCCCACCAGCGCCAGCGGATGGCGCCCGGTGACGCCACCGCTCGCAGGTAGCCGAGCACCGCGAGGAGGTACAGCGCGCCGCTCACGAGGGTGCCACGCTCGGTGACCCACGCGACCGATTCCACCCGCTGGGGATGGATGGCGAAGACGAGGGCGGCCAGCGCCGCGCCGACGGTCACCTCGGCCGGAGCCTCGCCGGCCTCGCTCCACTCCCCCTCGACGGGGCCACCCGCCGCGGCGAGGAGCCGGCGCGCCACCAGGTAGAACAGGACCGCGGTGGTCGCGTGGAGCAGCATCGCCACGAGGTGGTATCCCCACGGGTCCATCCCGCCGAGGGCATAGTTGAGGCCGAGCGTGAGCCAGGTCAACGGCATGTAGTGCCCGGCGAGCGTGGTCGTGAACATCCAGCGCAGCTGTGGACCGCCGAGCCCACGGAAATCGTGGTTCTTCGTGAAGAGCGTGCTGTCGTCCCAGTTGAGGAACTGGCCCTGCAGCGCCGGGATGAACGCGGCCACGGTGATGGCGAAGATCGCCAGCGCTACCAGGATGTCGAGGCGACGCTCGCGGATCATGGACGGTCCGCCCGTTCGGGCCCGGGCCGCGGCGTCAGCGCGTCCGGGCGTGCCTGGCCTGCCGCCTGGATCCCACCGAGGGCGCGGGCCTCGGCCAGGAGCCCGCCGGCCTCGCCGCCACGACCCTGCGTCTCGAGCTCCCGGGCCCGCGCCTGGAGCGCCTGGATCAGGTAGCCGCGCAGCAGGGTGGTGGCGGGCTTGCGGAGGAAGGCGCTACGGAGCAGCGGGATCGCCTCCTCGTGGCGCCCCTCGAGCAGGTAGAGGAGGCCCAGACGCTCGGGTCCGGCCGCGGCCTGGGGAACCCGCTCCATGTAGCTCCGGAGCGGCCCCTCGGCTTCCGGGTAACGGCGCTGGATCACGAGGGCGGTGCCGAGGTTGAAGTAGGCGTCGGGCAGATCCGGGCGGAGGGCGATGGCGCGTCGGAAGTAGGCTTCTGCCTCGCCGACCCGCGCCGTCCCTCCGGGCCCTTCGAGCACGCTCTCGCCCAGCTTGCCCTGGCAGACGCTGCACGTGGGATCGAGCTCGACTGCCCACCGCCACAGGCTCTCGGACTGCGCCCAGACTTGGGCGAAGCTGAAAGAAGCGGCGCCCAGCCCCAGCACCGCGGCGAGGCCGGCCGTCGCGGCCATCCAGGCGATCGGGCGCGCGAGGATGCCGCGCTGCGCGAGTCGTAGGCCGCCCAGCGCCGCCCCGCCCACGACGACCGCGAAGCCCAGACCGGCGAGGTAGCTGTAGCGGTCGGGTGCGAGATCCGCCCCCTGCCGCACCGCGAGGCTCGTGGGGGCGAGCATCAGGCACGAAAACGTCCACGCGGCGAGGCCGCCCGGCCAGCGTTTCCTGAGCGCGATCAGCCCCGCGGTGATCGCGACCGCGGCCGCGACGCCGAGGCCGAACCGGGCATCGGTCGGGCTGATGCGCGCGGGCATCTCGTAGAGCGGTGACAGCGACGCGGGCCAGATGAACCGGACCAGGGACATCGTGAAGCTGTAGCCGGCCGCGCAGCCCCGGGCGACGGGGCCGTACGTCGAGGTCGGGGTCAGCAGAGCTCCGTATCGGAGCGCATACAGGATGACCCCCGCTCCCGCGAGACCGACCAGGAGGACCGGGATCTTCTCCCGTACCAGCGTCCGCCAGCCGAGCCGGCCGCTCCGCCGGAGCGGGTAGACGTCGAGCAGGAGGAGGGCCGCCGGTAGCGGAAGTGCGACCCCTTTCGACAGCAGGGCGGCGGCGAGAGCCAGCGCGGAGATGAGCACGTGGCGGGGCCGCGCCGGACCGACTGTCTCGACGCTTCGAAGGTAGCTCCACACCGCCACGAGCGCGAACAGGGCACAAAGCAGGTCGGCCCGACCGGTGATCCAGCTGACCGGCTCGACCCGCAGCGGGTGGACACCGAAGACGATCGCGGCCACCGCCGCCCCGGCCTCGATCTCGGGCCGCCGCCGCGCATCCTGGGCGCCCCCGGTCGTGGCGGCGGCCAGCAGCCGACGGGCCACGACGTAGAAGATGGCCGCGTTCGCCGTGTGCAGCAGCACGTTCACCAGGTGGTAGCCCCACGGGTTCATGCCGCCCAGGACGAAGTTGAGGCTCCACGTCAGCCGCGTGAGCGGGATGTAGTGCCCGAACAGGACGCTGCTGAAGGCCCAGCGGATCTGCTCGCGCCCCAGTCCCTGGTAGGCGGGGTTGTCCAGGAAATTCACGTTGTCGTCCCAGTTGAGGAAGGTCCCGGACAGCGCGGGAAGGAAGCAGAGCACGGTGGCGACGACGATGCCGAGCGGGATCATCGCCCGACGGATCGTCCCGGCGAGGGAGGGTTGGACTGGGCCCGGAACAGCGCGAGGAGCCCGCGGGTGTCCTCATCGCCCGGCTTGAGCGCGGCCGCGCGCTCGAGATGTGGGCCGGCGGCGTCGAGCCGGCCTTCCTGCCAGAGGGCCAGGCCCAGGTTCCGGTGCAGGTCGGCATCGCCGGGCGTGACGGTGACCGCCTCCTCGAAGAGGGTGACCGCCTCGGCGAGGCGGCCGCTCTTCGCGAGCACGATGCCCTGGTCCCGCAGGACGACTCCCAGGTTGGTCCGCAGCCAGGGGGTGTCGGGCTGCTTGGCCCACGCCGCGCGGAGCAGCGGCATCGCCTCGGTGTAGCGGCGGTTCCGGGCGTAGATCGCGCCCAGGTTGGCGGCGGCGCCGAGCCGCTCGGGAGCCAGCCGCATCGCCTCGATGAAGGCCGCCTCGGCCCCGCGATCGTCCTGCCGGGCGGCTAGGATCGTGCCGAGCGTCGTGTAGGCGCTGTCGTAGGTCGGGTTCGCGGCCACCGCGCGGCGGGCCAGGATCTCCGCCTCGGCCGCCTCGGCCGGCGTGCGCGATGGGCGGTTGAGCAGCACGACCGCGAGGTTGTTGGCGCACACGGCACAGCGCGGGTCGGCCTCGAGTCCCCACCGCCACAGGGTCTCCGAGTCTCTCCAGATCCGGGACTGCTGCCACGTCCCGACTCCCAGCGAGGCGACCACGACCATGGCGACCCCGCACGCCGCGACGAGGACCGGGCGACTCACCTGCCGGGCGCGGCCGGCCCGGACCAGCCAGCTGACCGCTCCGCCCCCCAGCAACGCGAAGCCCAGCCCCGAGAGATAGCTGTAGCGGTCGTGCGCCAGCTGGAACCCGGAGTGGACCACGCCGCTGATCGGCAGGAGTATCAGGGCGGAGTAGGCCCACGCGGCCAGACCGGCGGGCCACCGGAGGCGAAGGCGCCAGAGGAGGATCGTGACCGCGGCCACTCCGAGGGCGGGGCCCAGGAAGCGCCACGCGAGCGGATGCACCGCGGCCGGCAGCTCGTACATGGGCGACAGCCGGACCGGCCACGCCCAGGCTGCGGGGTAGAACCACAGGCTGTAGGCCACCATCGCGACCCGCGCCCCGGGTCCGTACACGCCGTAGCTCGTGATCCGGAGCCCGGACACCTCGAGCGCGACGAGCGCGCCGACCGCGCCTGCCGCTCCGATGGTCCAGTACCCGGCCTTCTCGACGATGAGCCGCCGCCACGCGAAGGCACCGCGGTTGAGCGGGTAGACGTCGAGCACGACCAGGACCGCGGGCAGGGCCATGATCGAGGCTTTGGACAGGAGCCCGGCCGCGAACAGCAGCATCGAGCCGGCGAGCCAACGTCGTGCGGGGCGATCTCCCGGCTCGACGCCGCGGAGGTAGGCGAGCACTGCGGTGAGAAAGAAGAAGCCACTCAGCACGTCGCGCCGTTCGGTGATCCACGCCACGGACTCGACGCGGAGCGGATGCAGGGCGAAGACGAGGGCCGCGATCGCGGCGCCCCATGTCACCGCGGTCTCGCCGCGCCCGGTCTGGGATCCTCCGGCGCGGGCCGCCGCGAGCAGGCGCCGCGCGACGAGGTAGAAGAGGACCGCGTTTGTGCCGTGCAGGAGCAGGTTCACGAGGTGATAGCCCCACGGGCTCATTCCCCCGGCGGCGTAGTTCGCCGAGAAGCTGAGCCAGGTGAGCGGGATGTAGTGCCCCATGCGGACGTTGCTGAACGCCCAGCGGATCTCCGCCCACCCGAGGCCGCGGTACCAGGGGTTCGTGACCAGGTTGACGTCGTCGTCCCAGGCGAGGAACTGGCCGCCCAGCGCGGGGAGGAAGGCGAGCACGCTGAGCAGCCCGATCAGCACCGGGAGGAGTCGGCGCACCTGGCTCTCCGCTACCGGCCGGTCCCGGCGGCGCCCGGCGCGATCCGCGCGAGGAGGGCCCGGGTCGCGGCCTCCGGATCCGGCGCCGCGCAGAGCGCCGAGATCACCGCGACCGCGTCGGCACCGGCGCCCAGGACGGAGGGGGCATTCTCGACCGTGATGCCGCCGATACCCACCAGGGGGACCGGGACCTCCGGCCGAACTCGCCGGATCAGCTCCGGGCCGACGAGCTGGAAGCCGGCCTTGGTCGTGGTCGGGAAGATGCTGCCCACCGCGACGTAGTCGGCCCCATCCGCGACCGCCCGCCGGGCCTGCTCGGGATCGTGGGTCGACACGCCCAGGATCATGCCCGACCGCAGCAGGCCTCGTGCCTGGCGAGCCGGAAGGTCGTCCTGGCCCACGTGCAGGCCATCGGCGCCCGCCGCGAGGGCCAGGTCGGCGCGATCGTTGACGATGAAGAGGGCGCCGACCTCGCGACACCGGCGCGCGAGCGACCGCGCCAAGGGGAGCAGGTCGCCGAGGGGCATGGTCTTCTCGCGCAGCTGCACGAGACGGCAGCCGCCGGCGAGGACCGCGTCCAGCAGCCCGGGCAGATCGCGGCCCCGGGCCACCGACCGGTCGAGGATCGCGTAGAGCGGCGAGGGCAGCCGCACGGCGGCGCCCCTACAAGTTCTGCTCGAGCCGGGCCAGCGTGGACTCGCCCGCCACGAACGCCGGGTCGGCCAGTAGCTTGAGATGGTAGGGGATCGTGGTCTTCACCCCCTCGACCACGGTCTCGGAGAGCGCCCGCTGCATGCGGGCGATCGCTTCGCCGCGGTCGTTGGCGTGCACGATGATCTTGGCGATGAGCGAATCGTAGTGCGGGGGCACCACGTAGCCCGCCATCAGGTGGCTGTCCACCCGCACCCCGGGCCCTCCCGGGGCGATCCAGGTGGTGACGCGGCCGGGCGACGGCACGAAGTGCTCCGGGTCCTCCGCGTTGATCCGGCACTCGATGGCGTGACCGGTGAACCGCACCGCGCTCTGCCGGTAGCCGAGCGCTTCGCCGGAGGCAATGCGGATCTGCTCCCGCACGATATCGATGCCGGTGACCATCTCGGTGACCGGGTGCTCCACCTGGATCCGGGTGTTCATCTCGATGAAGTAGAACTGCTCGTTCCGATCCACCAGGAACTCCACGGTGCCCGCCGACACGTAGTTGACCGAGTTGGCCACCGCGAGGGCCGCCTTGTAGAGCCCGGCCCGCGTCTCGGGCGCGAGCGACGGCGCCGGGGACTCCTCGAGGAGTTTTTGATGCCGCCGCTGCACCGAGCAGTCGCGCTCACCCAGGTGCAGCCGCATGCCGTTCTTGTCCCCGAGCACCTGGACCTCGACGTGACGCGCCTCCTCGACGAACTTCTCCAGATAGAGCTCGGAGGAGCCGAACGCGGCGCCCGCCTCCGCCTGGCAGGTCGCGTAGGCCCGCGCGAGGCCCTCGC
>DATFAJ010000392.1:0-2568 GCA_035254745.1 Candidatus Methylomirabilota bacterium
CCAGGACCCCGACCCCGGAGGTGAGCAGGAGGACCCCGACGTAGAGGAGCGCGCGGATCTCGAAGCGCACGGAGACGAGCCCGCGCCGGGCCACGCGGTCGAAGAGGTCGGCCTGCCCGACGGAGAGGACGCCGTCCGCCCGCAGGCGGGTGATCGCGCGGACCACGTCGGGGTTCATGTCCCGGCTCCTGGGCGCGCCGCCATGCGCCATGGTGCGCCCGGAGCGGGGCCTGCGTCAACGCGCCGGGCGCGGCTCCACCGCCGCCGCCCTCGTCGCGCACGCGGAGGGCCTGACGTACCATGGGCGCCATGACGACGACCTTCGCGGGCTTCCCGGCGAGCGATGACCCGAGCGGAGCCGCGATTGCCCTGCTCGGCATCCCCGACGCCACCCCGTACACGGCAGGGCAGCGCAGTCATTCGGCGGACGCCCCGGCCGCGCTGCGCGCCGCGTTGACCGGGTACGCGACGGCGCCGGACCACTACGATTTCGACATCGGCGGCCTCCGCCCGCCCGGGGTCGTCGATTGCGGGGACCTGGTGGGGGATGTCTCCGATCCGCCGGGCACGCGCAAGCGCATCACCGCCGCGGTCGGCCGGTTTCTCGAGGCCGGCGCGGTGCCGGTGGTGCTCGGAGGCGACGACTCGGTCGTGATCCCCTTCTTCCAGGCATTCGCCGGCCGAGGGCCGCTCACGGTCGTCCAGGTCGATGCGCATCTCGACTGGCGGGACGAGGTCCGGGGCGAGCGGTTCGGATGGAGCAGCCCGATGCGACGGGCGTCGGAGATGTCCTGGATCGACCGGATGGTCCAGGTCGGCCTGCGCGGCATCGGGAGCGCGCGGGCGGGCGAGGTCGCGGACGCGCGGGCGTGGGGCTCGTCGATCGTCACCGCGGCCGAGGTGCACCGCTCGGGCGTCGGGGTGGCGATCGACCGGGTGCCGGCCGGGGCCCGCTGCCTGGTCACCATCGACTGCGACGGGCTGGATCCCGCGGTCATGCCCGCGGTGAGCGCGCGGGCCCCGGGCGGGCTCCTCTACCACCACGTCCTCGACCTCCTGCACGGGGTGGCGGCCAAGGCGACCATCGTGGGGTTCGATCTGGTCGAGCTCATGCCGGCGCGGGACCCGAGCGGGATCGCGGCGCTGACCGCCGCGCGGCTCGTGTGCAACGGCATCGCGGCCATCGCGGCCTCGCGGGGTGGCCGGGCGGGAGGCCCTTGACGCGGCCACCGGTTTCGGCCGATTCTCGGACCCGCACAGGAGGCCCACATGATCGTTCCCCTGACCCTGGCCGATTTCCTCGACCGCGCCGAGCTGGTTTACGGCGAGCGTGAAGCCGTCGTCGACGAGCCCAACCCGCCCGGCGGCGGGCTCGGCCGCGTCACCTACCGACGGTTCGCCGCGATGTGCCGGAGCCTGGCCGTCGCCCTCGACGAGCTGGAGGTGGGCGAGGGCGAGCGGGTGGCGATCGTGTCGCCGAACGCGGCGCGCTTCCTGGTGAGCCTCTTCGGGGTGAGCGTGTTCGGCCGCATCCTGGTGCCGGTGAACTTCCGGCTCAACGCGGAGGAGATCCGCTACATCATCGAGCACTCGGGCTCGACCGTGGCCCTCATCGATCCCGAGCTGGACGAGCCCCTGCGGGCGATCCCGGTCAAGCACCGGATCATCCTGGGCGCGGCGAGCGACGCCGGGCTGCTCGAGCGCCGCGACGCGCGTCCCCGCTTCGGGGTGACCGACGAGAACGCGACCGTCTCCATCAACTACACCTCCGGCACCACCGCCCGGCCCAAGGGCGTGCAGCTCACCCACCGCGGCTGCTGGCTCAACGCGGTGACGTTCGGGTGGCACGTCGGGGTCTCCGACCGCGACGTCTACCTGCACACCCTCCCCACCTTCCACTGCAACGGCTGGGGCATGCCCTACGCGGTGACCGCGATGGGGGCGCGGCAGGTCGTGATCCGAAAGATCGACGGCGAGGAGATCCTCCGGCGCGTCGAGGCCGAGGGGGTCACCCTGTTCAACTGCGCGCCCGCGGTGATCAACGCGGTGCTGGACGCAGCGGCGGCCCGCCGCAAGCGGGGCGAGACGGTGCCCGGCAAGGGCCGGGTGCGCGTGGTGGTGGCCGGCGCGCCGCCGCCGTCGAAAACCATCGAGCGGGTCGCGACCGAGCTCGGCTGGGAGTTCATCCAGATCTACGGCCTCACCGAGACCTCGCCGCTCCTCACGATCAACCGCGCGCCTCAGGAGTGGGACGCGCTCGACCCGGCCGAGCGCGCCAAGCGGCTATCGCGGGCGGGCGTGCCCGCGGTGGGTGTGCGCATGGACGTCGACGGCGGCGGCGAGATCCTCGCCCGGTCCAACCACGTCTTCGAGGGCTACTGGAACCAGCCCGAGGAGACCGCGAAGGCCATCGCCGATGGATGGTTCCACACCGGCGACGGCGGCTACGCCGACGGCCCGTACACCGTGATCGCGGACCGCAAGAAGGACGTCATCATCACCGGCGGCGAGAACGTCTCCTCGATCGAGGTGGAGGACTGCCTCTACCAGCACCCCGCGGTGGCGGAG
>DATFAJ010000393.1:0-2615 GCA_035254745.1 Candidatus Methylomirabilota bacterium
GAGCTCGAACACCCGATCGAGCATCTCGGCGCGCCCGGCGCGGGCGGCGCGCGTGCGGGCGCCGAGCTCGAGATTCTCCCGTACCGTCATGGTCGGGAAGAGCTGGCGACCTTCCGGCACGTGCGCGATGCCCCGCGCCACGATCTCGGCCGGCCCGAGCCCGTCGAGGCGCTGCCCCTGGAACTCGATCCGCCCGCGGCGGAGCGGCAGGAGGCCGGAGACCGCGCGGAGGGTCGTGGTCTTGCCCGCGCCGTTGGCGCCGATCAGCGCCACCGCCTCGCCCTCGCGCACCTCGAGCGAGACGTCGCTGACCGCGGTCAGGTCCCCGTACCCGGCCTCGATGCCCTCAACGCGCAGGAGCGTGGACATATTCCTCGCCGAGGTAGGCCTCGATCACCCGCGGGTGGTTCGCCACCGCGGCGGGCGGCCCCTCCACGATCTTCTCGCCGAAGCTCAGGACCACGATGCGGCCGGACAGCGTCATCACCGCGCGCATGTTGTGCTCGATCAGCAGGATGGAGATCCCGGAGGCGTTGATGCTCCGGACCAGGCCCACGATCGCCTCGATCTCGGTCGGGTTGAGACCGGCCATCACCTCGTCGAGCAGCAGCAGGGTGGGCTCGGTCGCGAGCGCGCGGGCCAGCTCGAGCCGCTTGCGCTCGGAGAGGGTGAGCCCGGCCGCCGGGTGCCCGGCCTTGGCGCCGAGCCCCACCTGCTCGATGACCGCGCGGGCCCGCTCGCGCGCTCCCGCCATCTGCGGCCGCCGGGCCAGCGCGCCCACGCGCACGTTGTCCAGGACCGAGAGATGCGGGAACGGGCGCACGATCTGGAAGGTGCGGACCAGCCCGAGCTGGCAGACCGCGTGCGGCTTGAGCCCCGCGAGCGAGCGGCCGTCGAGGCGCACCTCGCCCGCGTCCGGGGCCAGGAAGCCGGAGAGCAGGTTGAAGACGGTGGTCTTGCCCGCGCCGTTGGGCCCGATGAGCCCGAGCACCTCGCCGCGGGCCATCTCGAAGGAGAGATCGCGTACCGCCTGCAGGCCGCCGAACCGCTTGCCGATGCCGCGGACTTCAAGCAGTGGCGCGGTCGCCCCGCCGGCCACGCTCATCGGGCCGCCGCCTTCACCCACAGGCGGCGGAGGGCGGGATAGGCCCCCTGGGGCAGGAACAGCACCACCGCGATCAGCAGGAGACCGTAGGCGATGAGGTGGGCGCCCGACCAGCCCCCCTGGCCGAAGTAGATCCGCGAGGCCTCCGCGAGCGGGCTCAGGATGAAGGAGCCGATGATCGGGCCGAGCACGGTGCCCGCTCCGCCCACGATGGGCCGGATCACGATCTCCACCGAGAGCGGGATGCCGAAGACCGAGTTGGGCTGGAGCGAGAACAGGTAGAAAGCGTAGAACGTCCCCCCCACCCCGGTGAGGAACGAGGACACCACCATCGCGAGCATCTTGTAGCGGAAGGTGTTCACCCCGAGCGCCTCGCACGCCTGCTCGTCCTCGCGGATGGCGATCAGGTAGGCCCCGAAGCGGCGCCGCTCGATGGCGGCCACGATGCCGGTCGCCGCGAGCATCAGCCCGAGCGCGATGTAGTAGTAGGCCCGGTTGTCCTGGAACTGGAACTGGCGCGGGTCGCCGGTGAACGTGATGTAGAAGCCGAGCGCGCCGCCCACCGCGTCGGTGTTGAGCGCCACGATGCGGCAGACCTCCGCGAAGGCCACCGTCAGCAGGACGAAGTAGAAGCCCCGCAGCCCGAAGCGGAAGCCCAGGTAGCCGACCACGGTGCCGAGCGCCGCCGCGAGCACCCCGCCCACCAGCATGCCGACCCAGGGAGTGAGCCCGGCCTGGGCGGACAGGAGCGCCGAGGCGTAGGCCCCGATCCCGACGAAGGCGGCGTGCCCGGCGGAGAGCTGGCCCGCGTAGCCGCCGACCAGGTTCCAGGCCTGGCCGAGGAAGGCGTAGAAGAAGATGAAGATGAACACGGTGACCGCGTAGGAGTTGATCCACGCGGGCAGCACCAGCAGGACCGCGAGCGCGGCCAGGAGCAGCCACCTCACGGCGCGGCCCTTCCGAAGAGGCCGGCGGGACGGAAGAGCAGGATGAGGATGAGCAGAGAGAAGCTCACCAGCTCCTTCATCGACGGGCTCAGGAACACCGCGCCGAGCGACTCCGCCACCGAGACCAGGAGCCCGCCCAGGAACGCCCCGGGCAGGCTGCCCATCCCGCCGATGATCACGATGTTGAACGAGGCCACCGAGAGCCCGAGGCCGCCCGCGGGCTGGAAGGGCACGATCGGCGAGACCAGCGCCCCCGCCGCCCCCACGCACGCCGCGCCGATGCCGAAGGCCACCGCGTAGACCCGGCGCACGTCGGCGCCGATGACCAGGGCCCCGTAGGCGTTGTCGGCGGCCGCCCGCATCGTGCGCCCGAGATCGGTCCGGCTCAGGAACACCGCGCCGAGCGACTCCGCCACCGAGACCAGGAGGCCGCCCAGGAACGCGCCGGGCAGGCTGCCCATCCCTCCGATGATCACGATGTTGAACGAGGCCACCGAGAGCCCGAGGCCGCCCGCGGGCTGGAAGGGCACGATCGGCGACACCAGCGCCCCCGCCGCCCCCAC
>DATFAJ010000394.1:0-4208 GCA_035254745.1 Candidatus Methylomirabilota bacterium
CGGCGCCCAGCTCGGCCCCTTCTGCCATCTGCGGCCGCTGAGCCACGTGGGCGCCAACGCCAAGATCGGCAACTTCGTCGAGCTCAAGAAGTCCCGGATCGGCCGCGGCTCGAAGGTGCCCCACCTCTCCTACGTGGGCGACACCCAGATGGGCGAGGGGGTCAACGTCGGCGCGGGCACCATCACCTGCAACTACGACGGGGTCGAGAAGCACGAGACCGTCATCGGCGACCGGGTGTTCGTGGGCACGAACTCGAGCCTGGTGGCCCCGCTCACCATCGGGGAGGGCGCCTACGTGGCGGCCGGCTCGGTGATCACCAAGAGCGTCCCGCCGGGCGCGCTGGCGGTGGCCCGCGGCCGCCAGGAGACGCGCGAGGGATGGGTGTCGCGCAAGCACAAGGACAAGAAGGCCAAGCACGGGGAGTAGGCCCATGTGTGGAATCGTCGGCTACGTCGGGGACAAGAGCGCGATCGACATCGTGCTGGAGGGCCTCAAGCGGCTCGAGTACCGGGGCTACGACTCGGCGGGCGCGGCGGTGATCGGGCCGGAGGGGCTGCAGATCCGCCGGGCCGCCGGGCGCATCAAGGTGCTGGAGGGCATCCTCAGAGAGCGGCCGATCGACGGCCGCATCGGGCTCGGCCACACCCGCTGGGCGACCCACGGCCGGCCGACCGACGAGAACGCGCACCCGCACACCGACGGCTCCGGCGATCTGGTGGTGGTGCACAACGGCATCATCGAGAACTACCTGCCGATCAAGGAGCGCCTGCAGGCCGAGGGCCACGTCTTCAAGTCGGAGACGGACACCGAGGTCATCGCCCACCTGATCGAGCGGCATCTCAAGGACGCCCCGCGCCTGGACGAGGCGGTCCGCCGCGCGCTCCGCGAGCTGCGGGGCTCCTACGCGATCGTGGTGCTCCACCGCCGGATGCCCGACCGCCTGGTGGCGGCCAAGCTCGGCGCGGGCAGCGTGGTGGTGGGGCTCGGGGAGAACGAGACCTTCCTCGCCTCCGACATCCCGGCCATCCTGTCCCACACCCGCGACGTGGTCGTGCTGGAGGACGAGGACGTCGCGATCATCACCCGCGCGGGCGTCGAGATCACCGACCTCGACGGCGCCCCGGTGCAGCGGGCCCCGAGCCGGATCCTGTGGGACCCGATCATGGCCGAGAAGGGAGGGTATCGCCATTTCATGTTGAAAGAAATCTTCGAGCAGCCGCGCGCCGCCGCCGACACCATGCGGGGCCGCGTCCAGCTCGAGGGAGGCACGGTGGTGCTGCCCGACGTGCACCTCGATCCCGAAGTGGTCGCGGGCATTCAACGAATAGTCCTGGTGGCCTGCGGGACCTCCTATCACGCGGCCATCGTGGGCCGCTTCATGATGGAGCGTCTGACCGGCGTGGCGTCCGAGGTCGACATCGGCTCCGAGTTCCGCTACCGCGACGCGGTGCTGGGCCCGGAGACGCTCGTGATCGCGCTGTCGCAGTCCGGCGAGACCGCGGACACGCTGGGGGCGGTCAAGGCGGCGCGGGCCAAGGGCGCGCCGATCGTGGGCATCACCAACGTGGTCGGCTCCGCGCTCTCGCGCGAGGCCACCGGCACCCTGTACACCCACGCCGGTCCCGAGATCGGGGTGGCGTCCTCCAAGACCTTCACCGCGACCCTGGTCGCGCTGTACCTGCTGGCCCTGTGGCTGGGGCGCCGCCGGGGCGCGCTGCTGGCCGAGGACGGCCGCAAGCACATCCAGGGCCTGCTCGAGCTGCCGCGGCTCATGGAGCAGACGCTCGAGATGGAGAACGCGGTGGCCGAGCTGGCCCGCGAGGTCTCGCGGCACAAGAACTTCCTCTTCCTGGGCCGCGGGATCAACTACCCGCTCGCGCTGGAGGGCGCGCTCAAGCTCAAGGAGCTCTCCTACGTGCACGCGGAGGGCTACCCGGCCGGGGAGATGAAGCACGGACCGATCGCGCTGCTCGAGGACGGCTTCCCGGTCGTCGCGCTCAACCCCCGCGACTCGTCCTACGACCGCATGATGGGCAACCTCGAGGAGGTGCGGGCGCGCGAGGGGCGGGTGATCGCGATCGGCCACGAGGGGGACCGCGAGCTCCGCGCCAAGGCCGACATCATGCTCTCGGTGCCCGTCGCGGGCGACCTGCTCACCCCGATGCTCCTGTCGATCCCGATGCAGCTCCTCGCGTATCACATGGCGGTGCGCCTCGGGCGCGACGTCGACCAGCCCCGGAACCTCGCCAAGTCGGTGACCGTCGAGTAGCCGTCACCCTCTCCCACCGGGGAGAGGGCAGGGGGAGGGGCGCGACCCCTCGCGGTTGTGGTAACGTTAGCATCCATGCCGCACCCCGCAGTGAACGCCGAGAGTCTCCTCGCGCCCCTGAACCCCCCGCAGCGCGAGGCGGTCACGACGACGAAGGGCCCGGTGCTGGTGCTGGCCGGCGCCGGCAGCGGCAAGACCCGCGTCATCGCCCACCGGATCGCGTATCTGCTCGCGGTGGAGGGCGTCGGTCCGCGCCACGTGCTCGCGGTGACCTTCACCAACAAGGCGGCCGCGGAGATGCGGCACCGGGTGGAGGACCTGCTGCTGCCGGCCGGAATCCGGCCTCCGATCATCGCCACCTTCCACTCCGCCTGCGTGCGGATCCTGCGCGAGCGCGCGGTCCACGCCGGGCTGCCGCCGTCCTTCGTGATCTACGACGAGGACGACCGGCAGAGCCTGGTCAAGGAGGCGCTGCGCGAGCTCGACTTCGACGAGCGGACGCTCACCCCGAGCACGGTCGTGCACCGGATCAGCCACTGCAAGAACCAGATGCTGACCCCGGCGGACGTGGAGCAGCTCGCGCGCACCCCGCGCGAGGAGCGCATCGCGTCGTTCTACCGGCTCTACGAGCAGAAGCTCCAGGCCGCCGGCGCGCTCGACTTCGACGACCTGCTGCTCCGGGTGGTACGGCTGCTCGAGACGGTGCCGGAAGCGCTCCGCTGGTACCGCACGCTCTGGAGCCACGTCCTGGTCGACGAGTACCAGGACACCAATCGCGCGCAGTACCGCATCGTCCAGCTGCTCACCGAGGAGCACCGGAACCTCTGCGTGGTGGGCGATCCCGACCAGTCGGTGTACCGGTGGCGCGGGGCCGATCTCCGCAACATCCTGGACTTCGAGAAGGACTACCCGGACTGCCGGGTGGTGGCGCTCGAGCAGAACTACCGGTCGACCAAGCGCATCCTCGGCATCGCCTCCGCGGTCATCGTCAACAACACCGCGCGCAAGGACAAGCGACTCTGGACCGAGAATCGCGAGGGGGAGCGTCCCGAGGTCTACCGCGCGTGGGACGAGAACGAGGAGGCCGCCTTCGTCGCCCAGAAGGTGCGCGCGCTCCGGGGCGAGGGCCGCGACTACCGCGACATGGCGGTGTTCTACCGCACCAACGCCCAGTCGCGCGTGCTGGAGGACGCGCTGCGCCGCGCCGGCGTCCCCTACCTGATCGTGGGCGGCGTCCGCTTCTACGAGCGCCGCGAGATCCGGGACGTGGTGGCCTACCTCCGCCTCCTGTCGAACCCGCTCGACGACGTCGCGTTCCGCCGCGCGGTGGCCGCGCCCGCGCGCGGGATCGGCAAGGCCACCCTCGATCGCCTGGCCGACGGGGCCCGCGCGACCGGCGTTCCGCTGCTCGCGATGTGCGCGACGATGCCGCCCGACATCACCGGCAAGCCGCGCCGCGCCCTGGAGGAGTTCGCCGGGCTGATCGCCCGCCTGGCCGAGCGCCGGAGCGGGCTGACCGTGCCCGCCCTCATCGACGAGGTGTGCGCGGCCTCGGGCTACCGCGAGGCGCTGAAGGCCGAGCGCACCGCCGAGGCCCAGGCCCGGCTCGAGAACCTGGAGGAGCTGGTGGCCGCGTCCGAGGAGTTCATCGTCACCCAGCCGGCGGCCGGGCTCGAGGCGGTGACCCTCGAGGCGTTCCTCGACTCGATCGCGCTCGTGGCCGACACCGACGAGATCGACCCGGAGGCGGGTGGGGTGACCCTGATGACGCTCCACTCGGCCAAGGGGCTCGAGTTTCCGGTGGTCTTCCTCACCGGGCTCGAGGAAGGGGTCTTCCCGCACTCGCGCTCGATGCTGGAGCCGGAGGAGCTCGAGGAGGAGCGGCGCCTGTGCTACGTGGGCATCACCCGGGCCCGCGAGCGGCTGCTGCTCTCCTAC
>DATFAJ010000395.1:0-7179 GCA_035254745.1 Candidatus Methylomirabilota bacterium
CGGCCGCTTGGCCTTCTTCGAGAGCGCGATGGCGAGCGGCTCCAGGTACACCACCGTCTTGCCGCCGAAGCCGCCGCCGATCTCGGTCGCGGTGACGCGGACCTTGCCCATGTCGACGCCGCAGAGGCGCGCGCAGTGGGCACGCACGATGAAGTGGCCCTGGGTGGTGGTCCACAGCTCGACCGAGCCGTCCTCGGAGACGCTGGCCAGGGCCGCGTGCGGCTCGATGTAGCCCTGGTGCACGGGGGCGGTCTTGAACTCGCGCTCGACGATCAGGTCCGCCTTCTTGAAGCCGGCCTCCACGTCACCCACCTTGATCTCGACCCGCTTGGCGATGTTGGAGGGCTTTTCGGGCTTGGGCTCGACGCCCACCGTGAAGAGGTCGTCGTGGAGCAGCGGGGCATCCGGGCGCATGGCTAGGACCACGTCGATGACGTGTGGGAGCACCTCGTACTTCACGTCGATGAGCTTCAGCGCGCGCCGGGCGATCGCGACGCTGGTGGCGGCCACCGCGGCCACCGCGTGACCCTCGTAGAGGACCTTCTCCCGGGCCATGACGTTCCGCACCACGTCCTTGTAGTTCATCATCATCTCGCCGGCCGGGATGAACTCGGACGGCTGGTCCGCGAAGTCGGCGCGGGTGACGACCGCCTTCACGCCGGGGAGGGCTTCCGCCTTCGAGGTGTCGATCGAGACGATGCGCGCGTGCGGGTGCGGGCTGCGCAGCACGCGGCCCACCAGCTGGCCGGGCAGGTTGTAGTCGGCCCCGAAGCGGGCCCGGCCCGTCACCTTGTCCACCCCGTCCGGCCGGATAGTGCGCGTGCCGACGTAGTGCTGCCCGTTCGCCTGGGAGTGCCCGTTCGTCTCGGCCATGACCTTATCCCTTTCTCATCGCGGCGGCGGTTTCCATCACCGCGCTCACGATCTTGTCGTAGCCCGTGCACCGGCAGAGGTTGCCGGCCAGCCAGTAGCGCACCTCGGTCTCCGTCGGGTTGGGCGACCGCTCGAGCAGGGCCTTGGAGGCCACCAGCACGCCCGGGGTGCAGATGCCGCACTGCAGCGCGGCGCTCTTCAAGAATTGCTGCTGGAGCGGATGGAGCGACTCGCCCTTGGCCATGCCCTCGATGGTCTCGATCTTGCGGCCCGACACCTCGCAGCCCAGGACCAGGCACGAGCAGACCAGCCGACCGTCGAGCAGGACGCTACAGGCCCCGCAGTCGCCGGAGGAGCAGCCTTCCTTGCTGCCGGTCAGGTTGAGCGTGTCGCGCAGCACGTCGAGCAGCGTCTCCTCCGTCTCGCAGAGGAACTCGACCGCGTCGCCGTTCACCGTCGCCTCGATGTGGTGCTTGGCCATCAGTTGCTCCTCGCCCGGTCCAGCGCGATCAGGGCCGCCCGGCGCGCCAGCACGCCCGCGACCTGGATTCGAAACTCGGTGGTGCCCCGCTTGTCGTCGATCGGCCGGCAGGCCGCCCGTGCGGCTGCCTCGAGCCGCTCCTGAGCCGCCGCGTCGAGCCGGCTGCCCACGATGGCCTGCGCGGCCTCGGGGACGAGCAGCACCCGCGCGGCCACCGCGCCCAGGGAGACCCGGGCTGCGGTGACGATGCCGGCGCCGTCGACGGTCAAGCTTACGCCCGCGCCCACCACCGCGATGTCCATTTCCGTGCGCGGGATGAAGCGCAGGTAGGCGTCGCTCGAGCGGGCCGGCCGGGGGGGCAATAAGAAGGATGCGACGATCTCGCCCTTCTGGAGCGCCAGCTTCCGGGGGCCCAGCATGACATCCTCCACCGGAAGGTCGCGCTTGCCCCGGGGCCCGGCCAGGGTGGCCACCGCGCCCGCCGCGATGAGCGCGGGCACGCTGTCCGCGGCCGGCGAGCCGTTGCAGAGGTTGCCACCCAGCGTGGCGCGGCCCTGCACCTGCGTCGACCCGATCAGGTTCGCGGCCTCGACCACACCGGGCCACACCTTCTTGAGCCGCGCGTGCTCCTTCAGCTCGGCCCCCGTCACCGCGGCGCCGATGCGCCAGCCCCCCTTCTCCTCGGTGACCGCCCGGGTCTCGGCGATCTTCTTGATGTCGACGATCAGATCGGGGTCGAGGATATCGGCCCGCATCTGGACCAGGAGGTCGGTCCCCCCCGCCAGCACGCGCGCTTCACCCTGGGCCCCCGCCAGCAGGGCCACCGCCCCTTCCAACGAATCCGGTGCCTCGTATCGCATCAGTCGGGTTCCACCCTCTCTTGTGTGGGGGTCTCTATGCGCCGCTGGACATAATACCCCAGGGCGGTCGGGGCCGCGTCAGGGCCGTCGGAGCTTCAGATCCTCGTAGGGAGACATGTAGAAGCCGGGGATCGCGGTGGCCATGATGTCCTCCACCCGGGGCCCGACCCCGATCGGAAACCCCAGGTGGTAGACGGGGACCTGCGTGACCTGCTCCTGCAGGATGCGCTGGAGCTGGTGGAGCAGGGCCTCGCGCTTCTTCCGGTCCAGCTCGCCGGCCTGGCGCCGGAAGAGATCGTCCACCTCGGGCAGCGAGCCGAAGGCGAAGGCGCCGTTCTTGGTGACGAACGACTCGAGCCGCGTGGCCGCATTGCCGGAGACGCCGCTGATGGTCAGCACCACGCCGTGGAGCTTCTTCTCGCGCCACGACGTCATGAACGCGCCGCGCTCCATGCTGCGCATGCGGGTCCGGATGCCGACCGCCTGCAGCCACCCCTGGATGGTCTCGCCCATCGAGTTGTAGGGCGGGAACGGGGTCAGCTCGCCGCCGTCGAAGCCGCTCGGGTACCCCGCCTCGGCGAGGAGCTGGCGGGCGCGCGCCGGATTGTACGCGGGCGGCGCGACCGGCAGGGCGAACTCGAACTCGCGCGGGACGATGCTGCCGGTGGGACGCGAGAGCCCCAGCGTCTCCGCCTCGTTCAGGGCCTGGCGGTCGAGGGCCAGGCTCGCGGCCAGCCGCACGCGCTTGTCGGCCCACGGCGACTTGGGATCCCACTGGTCCGGGAAGTCGAGCCAGAAGATGCCGAGCAGCGGCGCGGCCAGGCGCAGGCCCGGCGTCCCCTTGATCTCCTGCGCGGTGGGGCCGCTCAGCAGCATGGCCAGGTCCACCTCGCCGCTCTTGAGCGCGGCCGCGCGGGTGGTCTCGTCGGGAAGGCTGCGGAAGACGATCCTCTTGATGGAGGGTGCCTTCCGCCAGTAGCCGTCGAACGCCTCCACGACCAGCTCGACGCCGGGGTTGAAGCTGACGAACTTGTAGGGCCCGGCGCCGACCGGCGCCTTGCGGAAGCCCTCCTCGCCCACGCGCTCGAAGTAGGCCTTCGGCACCACCCAGCCCGCGCTCGCCACGAACGTGCCGTAGAACGCCGGGAAGTCGGGCCACGCCTCCTTGAACACGAACCGCACGCGGCTCGGGCCGAGCACCTGGATCTCCTTGACGCCGTCCTTCAGCACCTTGGCCGCGCCGCCGCGGTAGCGCTCGAAGGAGAACTTCACGTCCTCGGCGGTGACCGGGTCGCCGTTGTGGAACCTGGCCTTGCGCAGCGTGAACTCGGCGCTCCGCATGTCCTTGGCCATCGACCACGACTCGGCCAGGCTCGGGGCCGACGCCTTCCCCGCGGTGGGCCGGAGCAGCCCGTCGTGCAGCGCGGCCAGCATCAGGTAGGGCGTGATCGTGCTCTCGCCCTCGGCCGGATCGAGCCAGCGCGTGACCGGGCTGAAGTGCATCGCGATCGTGAGCGTGCCCTCGGGCGCGGCCGCGGCGAGGCCGGCGGTGGCCAGCCAGAGCGTCGCGCAGAGGAGGGCGATCAGGGCGTGCATGACCGGGCGGAGGGCATTCTAGTGCAAGCCGGCCGGGCGCACAAACCCCCCCGGCGCCTCACCGGGCCAGGTAGCGGTCGAGGAGGGCGCGGAACTCGCCGGCCACGATCACGCCGCCCATCAGCTCGTCCGTCTCCGGGAAGTAGGACCGGCCGAGGGTGGTGCCGTCCGCGAGCCAGAACGTGAGCCAGTACCGGGGCTCGCCCGCCGCGTGCGCGAGCGGTCGGCGCGTCGTCCCGCGCACGATCATGCCGACGAGCGCGTCCACGTCCTCGCGCGCCGCGATCCGCGCCGGCTTGCCGGGCGCCTCGGGGGTCGGCTCGCCACGCCACACCTCGATGGCGCGCACCTTGCCCGCGATGTCGAAGAGTGCGCCCCCGACCCGCGCGCGGGGATTGCGCCACGCCTGGTAGAGATAGATGTGATCCCTCCACACCGCGGCAAGCCGGAACTCGGTCGCGTACCCGCGCACCGCGTACACGCGGGTCCCGGCGGGCAGGAAAGCGGCGCCCCCGTCCAGGCCGTACGAGCAGTTGCGGTTGTCCTCGCCGATCGAGCAGGCGACGGTCGCGAACTCGATCCCGAGGTCGTCGCGCGTCAGCGTCCGGCCGGGCTCGTCCGCGAAGCGGATGTAGTCGATCCGGTCGAAGGTGACGAAGTCGAGCAGGCTGGCGGTGCTCGTCGAGCCGGCCTGGGCGGCGGCCGGCGCGAGCCGTCCGAGCACGACGAGCCCGAGCGCCAGCGCGAGGACACCGGGCGGCCACTCTCTCCTCCGCATGGGTGATCGGCATCATAGGGCTGGGCGCGCCGGTCGCACAACTCCCCGGAGCGTCGGGCGGGCCCCGGAATTGCAACGCAGGTCCGACCGACACCTTGGATACCGTTGTCGCCTGCGAGACCTGTGGACTGGTCCAGCGCCTGCGGGAGCCCGGGCCCGGCCAGGTGGCCGAGTGCGCCCGCTGCGGCCGGCGGCTGGCCGGCCACCGGCCGAACAGCCTGGCGCGGACCGCCGCGTTTTCGCTGGCCGCGCTCTGCTTCTACGTTCCGGCCAACATCTTCCCGATCCTCCGCATGGAGCTCTACGGGGTGCACTCCGAGAGCACGGTGTGGGACGGGTGCAAGGCCCTGTTCCAGCGGGGAGAGGTCCTGGTCGCGGTGGTCGTCTTCCTGGCCAGCCTCGCGATCCCGTGCCTCAAACTACTCGGTCTTTTCTTCCTGGTCGTGACCACGAGCCTCGGATCACGGCGCCGGCGGCCGCTCCGGACGTGGATCTACCGGGCCATCGACCTCGTCGGCCCGTGGGCCATGCTGGACGTGTTCCTGCTGGCGATCCTGGTCTCGCTGGTCAAGCTGGGCGAGCTCGCCACCGTCATCCCGGGCCCCGGGCTGTTCGCGTTCAGCGCAGTGGTGGTGCTGACCATCCTGGCCTCGAGCAGCTTCGACCCCACCCTGATCTGGACCGATCGGGGCGACCGGGCGTGACCGATCCGCCCCTGGACGCCGCCCGCGAGGAGGAGCGACCACCGGGCGCGCCCCTGCCGGCCGCCACCCTCCGCCGGCGCCGCTTCGGGCTGCCGATCGTCTGGATCGTCCCGCTGGTCGCGGCGATCGTCGCGGGGACTCTCGTCTACAATCGGCTGCAGGAATTCGGCCCGACCATCACGATCACGTTCCGGGACGCGAGTGGAGTGAAGCCCGATCAGACCGAGATTCGCTATCGCGGAGTGCCGGTGGGACAGGTCACGACCATCGAGCTCGGCCCGCGCCAGGAGCGCGTGGTGGTGACCGCGCGGCTGCGCCGCACCGCCGCCGGGCTCGCCCGCGAGGGATCGCTGTTCTGGATCGTGCGTCCCGAGGTCGGCTTCGGCACCGTGCGCGGCCTCAGCACCGTGCTCACCGGCTCCTTCATCCAGTCGGTGCCGGGCCGCGGCAAGGTCCGCAAGGACTTCACCGGGCTCGAGAGCGCCTCGCCCACGCTCGGCCAGCCCGGGCTGGCCGTGACCCTCGCCTCGCGCCAGCTCGGCTCGGTGCGGCTCGGCTCGCCCGTCTTCTACCGCGGGATCGAGGTGGGCTCGGTCACCGCGACCGACCTCGCGCCCGACGCCACCGCGGCGCAGATCAGGGTGTTCATCCCGCAGCGCTACGCGCGGCTGGTCCGGGTGGGCTCACGATTCTGGCTGGTGGGCGGCGTGGACGTCAACCTCGGGCTCTTCCGCGGCCTCGAGGTCAACGTCGAGTCGCTGCGCGCGCTGGTGGCCGGCGGCATCGCGTTCGCCACCCCGGAGGACCCGGGTAGCCCGCCCGTGAAGGACGGGACGCTGTTCCTGCTGCACGAGAAGCCGCAGCTGGAATGGCTCGACTGGCTGCCCAAGATCCCCGTCCCGCCCGCGAGCGGATCGTGAGAGCCGCCCTCGTCGCGCTCGTGATCCTGCTCCTGGCGCCGACCGTCGCCCGGGCGGAGAGTGAGAAGCTCGACTGGGAGACCGGCGAGGGCAAGAGCTACGCGATCCCCGCGCTCGAGGTCCCCGCGTTCATCTTCGGGATGAACCAGTTCAACCGGCACCTCGTCGACTCCAAGGAGTACGGGAGCGACTTCCGCTCGATCGGGGACAACCTCACCGGCCCGCTGGTCATCGACCGGGATCCGTTCAGCGTCAACCAGCTCGGCCATCCCTATCAGGGCAACATCTACTACGGGTTCGCGCGCTCGGCCGGCCTCGATTTCTGGCGCTCGCTGGTCTACAGCCTCAGCGGCAGCCTGCTCTGGGAGACGGCCGGCGAGACCACGCCGCCCTCGCTGAACGATCACATCAACACCGGCATCGGCGGCGCGTTCATGGGCGAGGCCGCGTTCCGGATGGCGAGCCTCCTGCTGGAAGGCGGCGGCGAGAACCCGGGCTTCTGGCGCGAGCTGGGCGCCGCGATCCTCTCGCCGCCCACCGGGTTCAACCGGCTCGCCTTCGGCGACCGCTTCGACGCGGTCTTCCCGAGCCACAACCCGGCGATCTTCATTCGCTTCGGGCTCGGCGTCACCCTCTCCGACGTGGTCCAGAACGACACCAGCGCGCGGGTGAGGAACCGGCAGGGCGCGGCCGACTACTCGATCAGCTACGGGCTGCCGGGCAAGCCGGGCTACGAGTACAAGCGCCCGTTCGACTACTTCCACTTCGAGTTCACCGCGGTCCCCACCGCCCGCGACATCACCGACGCCATCGAGAACGTGTCGATCCGCGGGCTCCTCGGGGGGCGGCGCTACGATCTGGGCGAGGACTTCCGCGGGGTGTGGGGCGTGTTCGGCAACTACGACTACTTCGCGCCGCAGATCTTCCGGGTCTCCACCACCGCGGTGTCGATGGGCACCGTCTTCCA
>DATFAJ010000396.1:0-7562 GCA_035254745.1 Candidatus Methylomirabilota bacterium
TCCGGCCGGGCGGCCGGCTCGTCTTCACGCTGTTCGGGTTCCTCGGCATCAAGACCGCCCTCGGCAAGCTCGCCGACGTCGGCCTCGAGCCGTCCATCCTCGGGCAGGAGACGCAGGCCTTTCCCCGCATCGGGTACGAGCGCCTCGAGCACATCCGCGCGGTCGACCCGGAGGGCACCCTGCCGCGGAGCGGATGGCCCGCGACGGTGGAGCGCTACGTGGTGCAGGGCACCAGGGCCAGGGAGGGCGCCCGATGAAGCCGGCCCGCTCGCTCATCGTCAACGCCGACGACTACGGGCTCACCGCGGGGGTGAGTCGCGGCATCCTCGACGCGCACCGGCGCGGCATCGTGACCAGCACCACGCTGCTCGTCAACCGGCCGGTGGACCCCGCGCTGATCGAGGCCCTCAAGGGCTCGGGGCTGGGGGTCGGCCTGCACATGAACCTCACCCTCGGCCCTCCGGTCGCGCCGGCCACGCGGGTGGCCTCGCTGGTCGACGGCGAGGGGCGCTTCGTGCGGGACGCGCGCGAGGCGGCGCGGCGGGCCCGGCCCGACGAGGCCCGCATCGAGCTCGGGATGCAGATCGACGAGTTCCGTCGGATCATGGGCCGCTTCCCGACGCATCTCGACTCGCACCACCACGTCGGCCGGCACGAGCCCATCCTCGAGCTGGTGCTCGACTTCGCGCGGGCGATCAAGGTGCCGGTGCGGACCCAGGATCCCGAGGTGCGGGCGATGGCCCGCAAGCTCGCGCTGAAGACCCCCGACCACTTCATGGGCGAATCGGGGCCGGACGCCTACTGGTCGTCCGAGCGCGTGCTCGGCCACCTGCGGGACCTGCCCGGCGGGGTCACCGAGTTCATGACCCATCCCGGCTACTACGACGACGATCTCTCCTACAGCCGCTACGGCCGGCAGCGCGAGACGGAGATGACCGGGCTCACCGATCCCGAGGCCCGGGCCCTCATCGAGCGGGAGGGGATCCGGCTCATCCACTTCGGGAACCTGTAGGAGGCCCGGTCGGTGAGCGGCGTCACGATCGGGGTGGACGTGGGCGGCACCACCGTCGCGGCCGGCCTCGTGACCGCCGACGGGCTCGTGCTCGAGCATGCCCAGGCGCCCACCCACGCGCACGGCGCCGGCCGCGCGCTCGAGACCATCGTGGAGCTGCTCGACCGGCTCCGGGACGGCGCGCGGGCGCGCGGCATCGCGGTGACCGGCGTCGGCGTCGGGGTGCCCGGCACGGTGGACGCCGAGCGCGGAGTGGTGGGCGTGGACGTCAACTACGCCCCCGAGCTGGCCTCGCTGCCGCTCGCCGAGCGCCTCCGCTCGCGCGTGGAGGTCCCGGTGTTCGTCGACAACGACGTCAACGCGCTGGTTCTCGCGGAGTGGACCTGGGGCGCGGGGCGCGGCGCGCGCTCGCTGGTGATGCTGGCCCTCGGCACCGGCGTGGGGGGCGGCATCGTCCTCGACGGCCGGCTGCACCGCGGGGCGGCCGGCAGCGCCGGCGAGCTCGGGCACGTGCCGATCGACTTCAACGGCCCGCCCTGCGTGTGCGGCGGCCGGGGCTGCTTCAAGAGCTACGTCTCCGGCACCGACATCGCGCGGCGGGGTGAGGAGCGCCTCGGCCGGCCCATCGCCGCCGCCGAGGTCTTCCGGCTCGCCGCGGCCGGTCAGCCGGAGGCGGAGGCGATCGTGGACGAGGTCTGCCGCGCCCTCGGGGCCGGGCTGGCCGTCATCGTGAACGGGCTCAACCCGGAGCGGCTGCTGCTGGCGGGCAGCGTCGCCAAGTCCCTCCGCCCGCTCGAGGCGCGGATCCGGGCGAGCCTCGCCGACTACGCGTTCGCCGCGGCGATCGCCGCGACCCGCCTCGAGATCCTGAGCCTCGACAAGGACGCGACCGTGCGGGGTGGCGCGGCCCTGGTGCGCTACGAAACCAATCGACGGAGGACGACGGCATGAAGGCGATCACGCTTCACGGACCGGGAGACGTGCGGGTGGAGTCGGTGGCGGACCCGCGCATCGTGGATCCGACCGACGCGGTGCTGCGCATCACCACCAGCGCGGTCTGCGGCTCGGACCTGCACCAGTACCACGGGCGGGTGGCCGGGCTCGACCCCGGGGTGGTGATGGGCCACGAGTTCATGGGGGTGGTGGAGGAGGTCGGCCCGGCCGTGCGCCTGATCCGCAAGGGCGACCGCGTGCTCGCGCCCTTCTCGATCTCGTGCGGCGCCTGCGAGTGGTGCCGCCTGCGGCTGCCCACCCAGTGCACCACCACCGGGCGCGCGGTCTTCGGCGGCCGCTTCGGCAAGCAGTACCCGGGCGGGCAGGCGGAGGCGATCCGGGTCCCGTTCGCGGATCACATGTGCGAGAAGGTGCCGGCCGGGATGGCGGACGAGGACGTGTTCTTCCTCGGCGACATCCTCTCCACCGGCTACGTCTGCGCGGAGAACGCGGCCATCCGGCCCGGCGACACGGTGGCGGTGTTCGGAGCGGGGCCGGTCGGGCTGCTGGCCCTGCAGTCGGCGCATCTCTTCGGGCCGAGCCGCGTCTTCGTGGTGGATCGCGTGGACTACCGGCTCAAGCTCGCCGAGGAGCTGGGCGGGGTGCCGATCGACCTCGACCGTGGGGATCCCGCCGAGCAGCTGCGGGCCCAGACGCGCGGCCGCGGGCCGGACGCGGTGCTCGAGTGCGTCGGCCACGAGGTGCCGTTCGCCCAGGCGATCCAGTCGGTGCGCGCGGGCGGCACCGTGTCGTCCGTCGGCGTCTACGTCGAGTCGTCGATCGGCTTCCCGGCGCGGGACGCGTTCTTCAAGGACCTCACGCTGCGCATGGGCATCTGCAACGCGCGCAACTTCATCACGCCGCTGATGCCGCTGATCCAGGCCGGCCGGCTCGCGCCCACCCGGATCATCACCCACACCATGCCGCTCGCCGAGGCTCCCAGAGGCTACGCGATCTTCGACCGCAAGGAGGACCGGGCCATCAAGGTGATGCTGAAACCCTGACCTGGCATACCGCTTGCTGCTCTCCGTCTGAAGCCCCGCCCGGGCATTCGTTCGATCTCGATCTTGACAGATTGACACCGGCGGTGACGGAGGAGCGAACATGGACTCGACAACGAGCAGCACGGCCGGCGGCGCCGCCAGCCCGTTCCGGCGGCCCCCCGCCCGGCCCACGGCCTCCCCGGCGCCTCGCCCTTCGCCCGCCTTCGGACCGGTCCCGCCCGCGCCCCTGACCGCGCGGGCGGCGGTCGCGAGCGCGCCGCCCGCGGGGGTCGCCGCGCCCGCCGCGGGCGGCACGCGCCAGATGTGGACGCAGCGCCTGCACAGCGGAGCGCGCTGGTTCTACTGGGTCGCGGGACTGTCGCTCGTCAACTCGCTCGCCTCGCTCGCCGGCCAGAAGTGGCGCTTCGTCCTCGGGCTCGGCACCACGCAGCTCGCGGACGCGCTCGCGGCCCACTCGGGCCACGGGATCGGAGTCGTCGCGGTGTTGGACGCGGTGATCGTGGCCAGCTTCGTGCTGCTCGGGCGCTTCGCGCAGCAGGGCCGGGTCTGGGCCTTCGGGGTGGGCGCGGCGATCTACGCGCTCGACGGCCTCATCTTCCTGGGCCTGCGGGACTGGGTCGGCGTCGCCTTCCACGTCTTCGTGCTGGTGATGACCGTGCGCGGCCTCGACGCCGCGCGCCGCCTGGCCTAGCCGGCGGCCGCCCGCGGCGTCACTGCAGTCGCGCGGGAGGCTTCCGCGCGGGCGCGGGCTTCACGAGCGGGTCCAGGATGCGCGAGAGGCGCGCCTCGTCGGCCCGTCCCCGGATGCGCGCCACGATCTCCCCCCGCTTGTTGACCACCACGGTATAGGGCGTGCCGCGGAAGCCGAAGCGGTTGGCGATCTTGAGCCGCGGATCGAGGCCGGCCGGGTAGGTCGCCTTGTTGACCTTCAGGAACTGCCGCGCGTCGGCCTCGGTATCCTGCACCTGGATGCTCACGAACTCCACGCCGCTCGTCCGGTATTTCTGGTAGAGCCGCTCGATCCCCGCCGCCTCCTCGTTGCAGACCTTGCACCAGGACGCCTGGAAGCGCACCACCAGCGGGTGCTTGCCGATCTGGGCCCGCGAGTCGAAGTGGCCGGAGCCGTCGAGCAGCGTGACGGTGAACGCGGGGGCCGCGGGCGCGGCCGCGGCCGGCGCGGCGAGGGCGAGGCAGGCCAGCGTGATCAGGAGGCGTCGCACCGTTCCAGTATAGTCCGCGCCGGGCGCGGACGGCAGCCGGGGCGGGCGGGTGCTCAGACCGGGCCGAAGCCCGGCCGGGGCGAGGTCGGGGGCGCGGGGCGCCGGAACGCGGAGCGGGAGTCGAGCATCTGGCGGATGGCGGCGAGGAGATCGCCGGTCCGGAACGGCTTGGACAGGAGCGGCCGCCCGGAGCCCTTCACCGCCGCGGTGCTGTAGCCGGACATCAGGAGCACCTTCGTGCTCGGGCTCGTGGCCTCCACGCGCTGGGCCAGCTCGATCCCGTTCATGATCGGCATGACCACGTCGGTGAGGAGCAGCTGGATCGGCTGCCGCTCCGCGATGCGCCGGGCCTCGATCGGATCGCCGGTGTCGATCACGGTGTAGCCGTTGAGGGTGAGCACCTCCCGGATCAGGGCGCGCACCTCCGCCTCGTCGTCGACCACGAGAATCGTCGCGCCCTTGCCGTCGTCCGTCGTCTCGGTCATCGGTCGATGCCTCCGGCGCCTCCCCGGGTGCAGGGCAGGTGCCACGGGCGGCCCCATTGTAACCCATCGGTTTCGTGGGGTCGCACGACCCGCGGCGCCCCGCCAAGTTGCGAACGTCGCGGCGTTGGCCCCATAATCCCGCCATGAACGATCTCGAGCACGAGCTGCGGCGCCGCGTCGAGGGCGACGTGCGCTTCGACACCTACTCCCGGCTGCTCTACTCGACCGACGCCTCCATGTACCAGATGGAGCCGATCGGGGTGGTGATCCCGCGGCACGCCGGCGACGTGCAGGCCGCGGTCGAGGTCGCGAACCAGCAGGGCGTGCCGCTCCTGCCCCGCGGCGGCGGGACCTCGCTGACCGGCCAGACCGTGAACCGGGCGGTGGTGCTGGATTTCTCGCGCCACATGGGCGGTGTGCTCGAGGTCAATCACGAGGAGCTGTGGGCGCGCGTGCAGCCCGGGCTGGTGCAGGACGAGCTCAATCACCACGTGCGGCCGCTCGGGCTGCTCTTCGGCCCCGACACCTCCACCTCGAACCGCGCCACGCTCGGCGGCATGATCGGCAACAACTCGGGCGGCTCGCACTCGATCGCCTACGGGCTCACGGTGGAGCACGTCATCGAGATCCAGACCATCCTGGCCGACGGCAGCCGCGCCACCTTCGGCGCGATCACCCCCGCCGAGTTCGCGGCCAAGATGCGTCTGCCCGGCCTGGAAGGCCGCATCTACCAGGAAGTCGACCGCATCCGCACCCAGTACGCGGCGGAGATCCGCACCCGCTATCCGCGGCACTGGCGGCGCGTCTGCGGCTACAACCTCGACGAGCTGGTGAAGGACCGACCGCTCAACATGGGCCGCCTCATCGTGGGCTCGGAGGGGACCTTCCTCACGGTGGTGGAGGCGAAGGTGCGCCTGGTGCGAAAGCCCAAGGCGACCGCGCTCGACGTGATCCACTACCACGACATGCAGGAGGCGCTCGAGTCCTCGCAGGCGATCCTCGAGACCGGGCCGTACGCGGTCGAGCTCACCGACAAGATGATCCTCGACCTGGCCCGTAACAACATCGAGCAGTCCCAGCGCATGGGTTTCGTCCAGGGCGACCCCGCCGCGATCCTCATCGTGGAGTACGCGGGCGACACCGAGCAGGAGGTGAAGGCCAAGGTCGCGGACCTCGAGGCCCGCCGGGGCCGCGGCCGGTTCGGCTACGCCTCCCACATCGCGGCCGACTCGGCCGAGCAGCAGTCGATCTGGAAGCTGCGCAAGGCCGGGCTCGGGCTGCTCCTGGGGACGCGTGGGGAGTCCAAGCCCATCGCGTTCATCGAGGACACCGCGGTGGACCCGAAGCACCTGCCCGAGTTCGTGCCGCGGTTCACCGAGATCATGGCCAAGCACGGCGCCGACGCGGCCTACTACGGCCACTGCTCGGTGGGGTGCCTGCACATCCGCCCGCTGATCAACCTCAAGACCGCGCGCGGCCTCGAGCAAGTGCGGGTGATGGCGGAGGAGATCTTCGACCTCGTCCTCTCCTTCGGCGGCGCCATCTCGAGCGAGCACGGCGACGGGCGCGCCCGCAGCCCGTTCCTGGAGCGGGTGTTCGGCGCCACCATGCTCCGGGCCTTCCGGGAGACCAAGGCCGCCTTCGACCCCCGCGGGCTCATGAACCCCGGCAACATCGTGGGCAGCCCGGGCGTCACCGAGCACCTGCGCTACGGCCCCACCTACCGGACGTGGGAGCCCAAGACCCTGCTCGACTTCAGCGCGCAGGGCGGCTTCACCGCGGCGGTGGAGATGTGCAACGGGGTCGGGGTCTGCCGCAAGAAGCTCGAGGGCACCATGTGCCCGTCGTACATGGCCACCCGCGACGAGGAGCACTCGACCCGCGGCCGCGCCAACGCGCTGCGCGCGGTGCTCTCCGGCAAGGTGCCGGAGGCCGACTTCGCGGGCCGGCGCCTCTACGAGGTGATGGACCTCTGCCTCGAGTGCAAGGGCTGCAAGGCGGAGTGCCCGTCGAACGTGGACATGGCCAAGATGAAGTACGAGTTCCTGCACCACTACTACTCGGTCAACGGCCTGCCGCTGCGGAACCGGCTCTTCGGCCACATCGCGAAGCTCTCCTGGCTCGGCTCGCGCCTGGCCCCGATCTCGAACTGGATCGCGCGCTCCTGGCCGAACCGCTGGCTCATGGAGCGGATGGCCGGCATCGACCGGCGCCGGCCGCTGCCGCGCTTCGCCCGCGAGACCTTCACCGACTGGTTCGACGCGCGGCGCGCGCCGAGAGAGGCGCCGCGGGGCGACGTGGTGCTCTTCCACGACACCTTCGTCACCTACAACTCGCCCGAGATCGGGCGGGCCGCGGTCGAGCTGCTGGAGGCGGGCGGCTATCGCGTGCAGCTCGTGGACAAGAAGTGCTGCGGGCGGCCGCTCATCTCCAAGGGCATGCTCGACGAGGCGAAGGCTTACGCGGAGTGGAACGTGGCGCGCCTGCACCCGTGGGTGGCGCGCGGCGCGGCCATCGTCGGCCTCGAGCCGTCGTGCCTGCTCACCCTGCGCGACGAGACGGTCGAGCTGGTGCGGACCGACGAGGCGCGGCAGGTGGCGGCCGCGGCGTTCCTCCTCGAGGAGTTCCTGCTGCGCGAGAAGGCCCGCGGCCTCGCCCTGCCGTTCCGCCCGCCACTCCCGGGCGGCGCACGACGGCAGGCGCTGCTCCACGGGCACTGCCACCAGAAGGCGATGGTGGGCACCGCGCCCACCGTGGCCGCGCTCCGGTGGGCCGGCTTCGACGTGGCGGAGGTGGACTCGGGCTGCTGCGGCATGGCCGGCTCCTTCGGCTTCGAGCGGGAGCACTA
>DATFAJ010000397.1:0-3947 GCA_035254745.1 Candidatus Methylomirabilota bacterium
GGACACGAGGCGGGCGTCCCGCATGGCCGCCCGCGTCCCCTGCCCCCCCGCGACCAGGAGCGTATCGACCGGCCCGGTGGCCTGGCGGATGCCGCGGCCGGCCAGCAGGGACAGCCCGCTCGAGGTCGCGACCGCCCCCGCCTCCGCAGCCAGCACCGAGATCTGGTAGCGCGGAGCCCGCCCGGGTGAGAGCCGGTTCGCGAGGGCGAACACCTCGAGCGGGCCGGTGACGTCGAGCGCCTGGACGTCCGGGAACATCACGATCCAGACCGGCAGCGGCCGGCGCGGGCTTCCCTGTCGCATGGGCCGAGGATGCCCGCGGCAGCGCCTGGCCGCAATGACAATGAAGTGACGAATCCGGCCAGCGACTGCCCGGGCGGGACGGGGCTAGAGGGCGCGGGCCGCGGCCACGATCTCCTCGTCGGTCGGGAACTTCGAGAGGTCCCCGATCCGCTCCGCGGCCTCGATCTGGAGCCAGCGGATGATCCCGTCCCGGCCGATGAGGAAGTGCCCGGTCATCTGGGTGCCGTGCGCGGCCGCGATCTGCTGGTCGGTCTCGGTCGGCTCGAATCCGTCTTTCTTGTTCAGGGTCTCCATCGCCGCGAAAGGGTTCTGGGGCACGGGCAGCTCCCCGGTGGGATTCATCTGCACCGCCAGCAGCTGGCCCATCGTGGCGCTCTCGGGCCACGAGGTCGCCGATTCGTCCTCGACGACCACGCCGGCAGGCACCCGAAACGCCCGGTGCGTCTCAGCCTCCGGGTCCGCCGCGAGCAGCACTCGCGCGGGGCGGTACTTGAAGTAGAGCCGCGCGCGCTCCAGCGGGGTATTGACCACCGCCATCGTCTCCACGCCTAGCGCTTTGAGCTTGTCCTGCGTGGTCCCCAGCTGCACGAGCTGGCGCCGGCAGAAGGGTCAGTGCAGGCCGCGGAACAGGCCGACCAGGACCGGGCTGCGCCCGCGATAGTCCTCGAGCGAGACCTGGCCCTCTCGATTGACCGCGGGCAGCGCGAAGTGGGGGGCGGGATCACCGGGGCGAAGGGGCATGAACGCCATGAGCAGGGACACCTTTCTTTTCGGGTCGTGTTCGCATCAATCGGTCCGGCCTAGTCGAGGCGCTGCAGCCGCGCTTCCAGGCGCGACGCGAACGCCCCCACGTGTCGGGTGACGCACGAGTGGTGATCGCCGGGCACGACCTCGATCTCGAGGCGCGGCAGCAGCGGCGACCACCCCAGGTCGGGTCGCGACGCCCGCAGCTCCGCGGCCCGGAACAGGGTGACCGCGCCGTCGTAGCCCGCGGGCACGTACCGCCGGATGGCCCGGCGGTAGGCCTCCCACCCGGCCCCGGCCACCGCCGGCGGCGCGGCGTGGAAGACCGGGTCGGCTCCCGCACCGGCCAGCCGGGCGATCCGGCGGGCCACTCCGGTGAGTCGGCGCCCCACCGCGGCCGCCTGGCGTCGGAGGCCGGCGCGCGCCAGCCCGCCGAGTCGCGCCCGCCCGGTGCGCGCCCGCTCGACGATCTCCTCGGCCGCGCCATCCACGCCCGCGACGAAGGCCGCCTGGGTGGCCGGCGACAGGCGGCCGACCCGCCCCAGCGCCGCCGAGACCCCGTGGAGCATCTGCACGCGCCACGCGGGCGCGGGCGTATCGATCATCACCACCGCCTCGACCCGCTCCCCGGAAGCCCGGAGCTGGCGGGCCATCTCGAGCGCGACGATGCCGCCGTAGCAATGGCCGCCCAGCACGTACGGGCCGCGCGGCCACGCCGCGCGGACCGCCCGGAGGCGGTCGGCCGCGATCGCTTCGACGGTGTCGGGCAAGGGGCGGGTGCCGAGACCGTGGAGGTGGATCGCGTACACCGGGCGATCCGGGTGGAGCGCGCGCCCGAGCGCGTGGGTGTAGAGCCCGCGCCCGTGGTCGTTGTGCACGAAGAAGAAGGGAGCGCGGGCGCCCGAGGCGCGCAGCACCGTCAGCGGCTCGTCGAACGCGCGGTCCTCCCGCAGCAGCGCGGCGGCCAGGCCGGCGACGGTCGGGGCCTCGAGCAGCACCGACGGGGCCAGGGTGCGGCCGCAGGCCTCCTCGATCGCGCTCACGAGCGTGGCGGCCAGGAGGGAATCGCCCCCGAGGTCGAAGAAGTCGTCGGTCGCGCCGATCGGGGCGAGGCCGAAGAGCTGCTCCCAGATCCCGGCGATCTGGTGCTCGAGCGGGCTGCGCGGAGCCACGAACGGATCGGGACGCGGGGCCCGATCGGGCGGCGGCGGGAGGGCGGCCAGATCCGCCTTGCCGTTCGCGCTGAGCGGCATCGCGTCGAGCATCACGAACGCCGACGGCACCAGGTAGGCCGGGAGGCGCTCCAGGAGGAATCGACGGAGCGCGCCCGGGAGCGGAGGCGGCGCGATCGCGCTCACCAGGTAGGCCACGAGGCGCAGATCTCCGCTCGGGGCGGCGACGGCCTTCACCACCGCTTGACGGATCGCCGCGTGCTCGGTCAGCGCCGCCTCGACCTGCCCCGGATGGATCCGGTAGCCCCGCACCTTGACCTGCGCGTCCTTGCGGCCGAGCAGCTCGAGGCAACCGTCCGGCCCGAGCCGACCCACGTCGCCCGTCCGGTAGATCCGCCGCGCGGGATCCGTCGGATCCGGCCGGAACTTCTCGCGCGTGAGATCGGCCCGGCGCCAGTAGCCGTCGGCGAGGAAGCGGCTCCGCACCGAGATCTCGCCCACCTGCCCCACTTCGAGCGGCTTCCCGTCGTCGTCGAGCACGAGGACCTCGGCGCCTTCGAGTCGGTAGCCCGCGGGGACGCGGCCGGCCGGCAGGGGCGTGTCGTGGCGGATGTGGAGCTCGGTGATCGGGGTGGCCTCGGTGGACCCGTAGCCGGCCACGAGCAGGCAGCCGGGCGCGAAGCGCTCGCGGAAGCGCTCCACGTCCTGCCGGTAGAGCGGCTCGCTGCCCAGATGCACCACGCGCACCGATCGAAGCTGCCGGGCGACCCCGGGCTCGGCCAGGAGGGGACGGAGCGTGCTCACCGCGGAGCCGAGCACCGACACCGCCTCGCGCTCGATCCAGGCCGCGAGCGCGCGCGGCCCCGCGCGCCGGCTGTCCCACGGGAGCACCGCCCCGCCGACGGAGAGCGCGGCCACCACGTCCCGCACCCCGGGAGACGAGCTCAGCGGGTGCAGCTGGCTCAGTCGATCGCCGGGCCCGATCCCGTGCGACGTCGCCGAGCACCGGGCACGATACAGCACGCTGCGATGGCTGCGCAGCACGCCCTTGGGCTCGCCGGTCGAGCCCGACGTGTAGGTCAGGCAGGCGGGATCCTCTGGACGGATCGACGGACGCGGGCGCTCGACCCGCTCGAGCAGGTCCACCTCGTCCACGCGCAGTCGCGGCGGCCACGCCCCATCCCCGTCGATGCGGTCGCGATCCGTCACGACCAGGGCCGCCTCCGTGTCGCGCACGATCGCGCCGAGGTAGGCCGGGGGGTGATCGGGATTCAGCGGCACGCAGAGCTTGCCCGCCTTCCAGGTGGCGAGCGCGGAGAGGATCGTGACGATCGGGTCCGCCACCAGGACGACCACCGGCGCGAGGTGGGCGGGAGCCCTCCGCGCGATGGCGGCGGCGAGCGCGTCCGAGCGGCGATCGACCTCCTCGTAGGTGAGGCGCACGCCCCCCTGGCCGATGGCGAGCGCGGAGGCCCGGGTCGCGGACACCCGGGCGAAGCGCCCGGACAGCGACCCCTCGACGTCCTCGGGCGGGAATGCGAGCGGGTCCGACACGTCGGTCGCGTCAGAGCGCGCGGGCGGCCGCCACGATCTCCTCGTCGCCCGGGAACTTGGAGAGCCCCTCGATTCCCTCGAGGGCCTCGATGTACCGCCACCGGACGGTCCCGTCCCGGTCGAGCAGGAAGTGCCCGGTCAACTGCGTGCCGTGCGCGGCCGCGATCTGCCCGT
>DATFAJ010000398.1:0-3544 GCA_035254745.1 Candidatus Methylomirabilota bacterium
GCCGCGCTCTGGAAGGTGAGCGTGATGGGGCTCAACGGGCCGATCAAGTTCGAGAAGGACGGCCCGGCCGGCAAGGAGAGCGGCCAGTCCCAGCCGAGCATCTTCATCGTCCAGGTGAAGGACGGCAAGATCGCGCTGCCCTCGTTCGCGGCGAAGAAGTAGCGCGGGCGCGATCGCGGGCGCTTGGACCAGCTTCTCCAGCATCTGCTGAACGGGCTGCTGCTGGGGGCCACCTACAGCCTGCTCGGGATCGGCCTCACGCTGGTCTTCGGCCTGATGAACGTGGTGAACTTCGCCCACGGTGAGTTCTACACCCTGGGGGCCTACGCCGCGTTCGCGGCGCTCTCGCTCGCGTCGGTCCACTTTTTCCTCGCCATCCCGCTCGCGATCGCGGCGGGCGCGCTGGCCGGTGCGGTGTGCGAGCGCTGTCTGCTGCGCCCGCTCCGGGGCCAGTCGATCGACACGGTCATGCTCGTCATGATCGGGGTCTGGATCACCATGCAGAATGCGGAGCTGCTCGGCTGGGGCGGGGTCGCCAAGAGCGTGCCGACCCCGTTCCCGACCCAGCCGCTGGTGCTGGGGCCGGTCTCGGTGGCCCCGCTGCGCGTCTTCGTCTTCGTGGTGTCGGGTGGCCTCATCCTGGCCGCCCACCTCCTGCTCGCCCGCACCAAGCTCGGCCGCGCGATGCGGGCCACCTTCCAGGATCGCGAGATCGCCGCTCTCATGGGCGTGAGCATCGAGCGCATCCACACCATCACGTTCGCGTTCGGGGCCGGGCTGGCCGCGGCGGCGGGGGCGCTCCTGGGCCCGGTGTTCCTGCTCTATCCCTCGATGGGCGATCTCGCCTCGCTCAAGGCGTTCTCGGTGGTCATCCTGGGCGGTCTCGGTAACTTCGCGGGCGCCGCGCTGGGCGGCCTGGTGCTGGGCGTGGCCGAGGAGCTCGGCGCGGGTTACGTGTCCTCCGGGTATCGCGACGCGGTGGGCTTCCTCATGATCGTGGCGGTGCTGCTGCTGCGTCCCTCCGGGCTCTTCGCCCGCGCCGAACGGGTCGGATGAGCCGGGCCGCGCTGCTGCTCGCGCTGGCGATGGCGGCGAGCGCGCCGGCCTGGGTGTGGAACCCGTACCACCTCCACACCCTGATCATGGCCGGCATCTTCGCGGTTTTGGCGCTCAGCCTGAACCTCCTGCTGGGCTACACCGGGCAGCTCTCGCTCGGCCACGCCGCGTTCTTCGGCATCGGCGCCTACGCCACCGGCCTGCTCACCGTGAAGCTCGAGTGGTCGCCGTGGATCGGGCTCCTCGCCGCGGTCGTGCTGCCGGGGGCGGCGGGCTACGTGATCGGGCGCCTCGCGCTCAAGCTGCGCGGCGCCTACTTCGTGCTGCTGACCATCTCGTTCGCGGGCTGCGTGTCGCTGGTGAGCGTGAACTGGATGGACCTCACCAACGGGCCGCTCGGCCTGCCCGGCGTCCCTCCGCTCGAGATCGCGCTGCCCGGGCTGCCCGCGCTCTCGCTGCGCACCAAGCCCGCCTTCTACTACGTGGTGCTGGCCGCGGTCGCCCTGTCGTACCTGGTGTGCCGGGCCCTGATCCGGTCGCGGGTGGGGCGCGCGCTGGTCGCCCTGCGGGAGAACGAGACGCTCGCCGCCTCGGTGGGCATCGACGGCACCCACTATCTGGTGCTGGCCGCGGTGGTCAGCGCGGCGATGGCCGGATTCGGCGGCGGCCTCTACGCGCACTACACGCGCTTCGTGAGCCCGGAGGTCTTCCTCTTCACCTACACCGTGACCATGGTGATCATGGTGGTGGCGGGCGGGAAGGGGACGCTGGCCGGCCCCATCGTGGGCGCGGTGCTCTTCACGGTGCTGCCCGAGGCGCTGCGCGCCGCCACCTCCTGGCAGTGGCAGATGCTGCTCTACGGGGTGCTGCTCGTCGGCGTGCTGTTCTTCATGCCGGAGGGAATCGTGCCCGCCGCGCGTCGTCGCTTCCGCGCGTCGTGACCCTCGAGGCCCGCGACCTCACCGTGCGGTTCGGCGGCGTCGCCGCGCTCGCGGGGGTGAGCTTCACCGTCGCGGCCGGCACCGTGACGAGCCTGATCGGGCCCAACGGGGCCGGGAAGACCACCGCCTTCAACGTCATCACCGGCTTCCAGCGGCCGACGCAGGGGACGGTGCGGCACGACGGAGAGCCCATCACGGGATGGCGGCCCCATCGCATCGCGGCGCGCGGGCTGGTGCGCACCTTCCAGAAGACCAGCGTGTTCTCCGGCCTCACGGTGCGGGAGAACGTGCTCACCGGGCTCCACCTGTGCGGGCGGGTCGGCGTGGGCACCGCCCTGCTGGCCCGCGGCCGCGTGCACGCGGAGGAGCGGCGGCTCGAGGCGGAGGCCGACCGCGTGATCGACTTCGTCGGGCTCGGCCCGCGCCGCGCCGAGCCGGCGAGCGGCCTGTCCTACGGCGACCAGCGCCGGCTCGAGCTGGGGGTGGCGCTGGCCGCGGGCCCGCGCCTGCTCCTGCTCGACGAGCCCGCGTCGGGCATGACCGCCTCCGAGAAGGTCGCGGTGGCGGGCCTGATCGGGCGCATCCGCGAGCGGGGCATCACGGTGTTCCTGGTGGAGCACGACATGCGCCTGGTCATGGGCATCTCGGATCGCGTGCTGGTGCTCAACTACGGTCGGCTCATCGCCGACGGCGACCCGGCCGCGGTGCAGCGCGACCCCGAGGTCATTCGCGCCTATCTCGGGTCGGGGGCCCATGCTCACGCTTGAGCGGCTGTCCGCGGGCTACGGGCGCATCGCCGCGCTCCACGACGTCTCGCTCACCGTGGGCGCGGCGGAGTTCGTCTGCCTCATCGGAGCCAACGGCGCCGGGAAGACCACGACGCTCAAGACGATCTCGGGCCTGGTGCGGGCGGGGGCCGGGCGTATCGTGTTCGACGGGCAGGAGATCCAGCGGCTGGCGCCGCAGGAGATCCTTCGCCGGGGCATCGCCCACTGCCCGGAGGGCCGACGGGTGTTCCCGCACATGACGGTGGAGGAGAATCTCCTGATGGGGGCCTACGTGCGGTCCGACGGCGCGGCGGTGGCGGAGGACCGCGAGCGGGTGTTCGGCCACTTCCCGATCCTGGCCGAGCGGCGGCGGCAGGCCGCGGGCACGCTCTCGGGCGGCGAGCAGCAGATGCTGGCGATCGGCCGCTGCCTCATGGCCCGGCCGCGCCTGATCCTCTTCGACGAGCCTTCGCTCGGCCTGGCCCCGACCGTGACCGAGGCGGTGTTCCAGATCATCGCCGGCATCCAGCGCGAGGGCACCACGGTGCTGATGGTGGAGCAGAACGCCTACATGGCGCTCCAGCTCGCCGGCCGCGCCTACGTGATGGAGACGGGCCGCATCACGCTCGAAGGCCCCGCCCGCGACCTGATGCAAAACGACCACGTGAAGAAGGCCTATCTCGGAGGCTGAACGATGGCCAGGAGAAAACGGTCGGCCGCCGACTGGGGGAGTGCAGTGGCCACGGGAGAACGGTTGTCCGCGGAGTGGGGGAGTGCGGG
>DATFAJ010000399.1:0-9828 GCA_035254745.1 Candidatus Methylomirabilota bacterium
TTCAATTCAGCTAGTTAGGACCTGTAGGCACTGGCAATTAGTTTGCACACTCCTCGCCCTGGCCCGGGACATTCTCGGACCGATAAAGAGGAGGCTTCCATGGGTATCACCGTCGCAAGCAGGCTGGAGCGCCTGGTCCGATTCGTCCCCGGAGTGGCCGGCTACCAGGACCGCGAGAATTCCCGGGCCACCGACAAGCAGGTGCGGATGCGCCTCGTCCAGGAGATGCGCCGCCTCATGCAAGGCCTCGAGGACGACAAGGCCCGCCTCGCCGAGTCCGCCGATCTCTCGGCACTGCCACGCCTCGACCGACTCGCGGGCCGGCTCGAGCGCCTGAGCCGCACCGTGGAGTTCGCAGGGCGCGGGTACACCGGGCTCTTCGACCTCCACACCGTCGATCACGGGACGCTCGATCAGCTCTACGCCTTCGACCTCGGGCTCTTCGACGCGCTCAGCGTGATCCGCGCCAAGGCCGAGGCGGTCCGGGCCGCGCGCGCCGACGCGGCCGCGCTCGCGGCCGCGGCCGAGCACATGACCGAGGCCCTGGACGACTTCGGGCAGCTCTGGGACAAGCGGCAGGGCATCGTCGAGACGGACTGAGGAGGACGCGCCATGGCCCCGATCATGATGGAAGTCATCGAGTGGTTCGATCAGACCGGCACCGGGATCGTCCAGCGCTATCCCGAGGGCGGCTCCGGCGACATCAAGATGGGGGCGCAGCTCGTGGTTCGCGAGAACCAGGCCGCGGTCTTCTTCCGCGACGGCCAGGGGCTCGACGTCTTCGGGCCCGGCCGTCATACCCTGTCGACCCAGAACCTCCCGATCCTGACCCGCCTGCTCTCGCTGCCGTGGGGCTTCACCAGCCCGTTCCGTGCCGAGGTGTACTTCGTCAACCTGAAGGTCTTCACCAACATGAAGTGGGGCACGCGGGATCCGGTGGCCTTCAAGGACACCCAGCTCGGGCTCATCCGGCTGCGCGCCTTCGGCAACTTCACGATGCGCGTGACCCAGCCGCTGCTCCTCGTCAACAGCCTGGTGGGCACCCAGGGCTCCTACACCACCGACCAGATCGAGGACTACCTGCGTGACGTCATCGTCGCGCGGCTCAACGACTTCCTCGGCGAGAAGGTGCAGAGCCTGCTCGAGCTGCCCCAGCACTACGACGAGATGGCGGTCGCGCTCAAGACCCGCCTGGTCGACGAGTTCCGCAAGTACGGGAGCGAGCTGGTCGACTTCTACATCAACCGCATCACGCCGCCCGAGGAAGTGGAGCGGATGATCGACGAGCGCTCCGGCATGGGCGCGGTCGGCGACCTCGATCGCTTCCTCAAGTTCAAGGCCGCCAAGGCCATGGGCGACGCCGCGCAGGGCAGTGGGGGCGGCCTGGGTAACGGCGCCGCCGCCGGAGTCGGCGTGGGCGTCGGGGCCGGGCTCGGCATGATGATGCCGGGCATGCTCGCCAAGAGCCTCGGCGTCGAGCCCGCGGCCTCGCCGGCGGGCACCGTGATCACGTGCCCGGGCTGCCAGTCGGCGGTGGCCACCGACAGCCGCTTCTGCCCGCGCTGCGGGCGCCAGCTTGCCGCGACCGCGCGATGCTCGCGCTGTCAGGCGGAGCTGCCGGGCGGCGCGCGCTTCTGCGCGTCGTGCGGCCAGGCCGTCCCGGGTAGCTGAAGACGGGGGCGGCTGGCATGAGCCAGCTCGTCGTCTCGACCGAGTGCCCCACCTGCAGCGGCCCCCTCGACTTCTCCGAGGGTGCCAACGCTCTCCGCTGCCCGAGCTGCGGCTCCCATCTCCTGGTCACCGGCCGCAAGCAGGTGCTGAGCTACTGGGTGAAGCCCACCGTCAAGGCCGACGTGGCCGGCGCGTCGGCGCGTACCGGGCGGCTCGAGGCGCGGGTCGCGCGTACCCAGCTCTTCTTCGTGCCCTTCTACCGGCTGACCGGACACGACTTCCAGTGGCAGGACGTCCCGCCCAAGCCGCAGCCGGAGAACGGCGAGTTCCCCTCGATGGTCCTCGGGGGCCGCGACCGCGACACCGACCGGGCGGAGATCGAGATTCCGATCGGCTCGATGCTGGGCTGGGGCGCCGATCTGCTGCTGGGCCGGCGCGCCGGCGACGTGGTGCGGGACCTGCTGGGCGGCGCGCCGAAGCCCGAGCGATCCCTCGAGCAGGCGGTGCTGATGGCCGCGCCGCAGCCGACCGCGACCGCGAGCGGCGAGGCCACCGTGCAGTTCCTCGACCGCTACGTGGAGAAGAGCTTCCCGGCCGCCGACCTTCCGGGGCTCGGGGTCTTCTCGCTCGGCATCCGTACCCAGGCGCTCCACGTCGCGCTCTTCCAGCGCGAGGCGCTGGCCGCCCTCGGCACCGTGGTCCCGGTGCAGGTGGATCTGGCCGCCGCGATGACCCAGGGACTCTCGGCCACCGGTTTCGAGCACGTGGTCTACCGGCAGGTGCTCGGGCGCATCCTCTCCATCATCTACTTCCCGCTCTGGGTGGTCGAGCTCACGCAGGGAGCCGAGCGGTGGCTCACCGTGATCGACGCGGTGGCCGAGAGCGTGGTCCAGCCCCGCGCTCCCCTGGCCCTCTACGACGTGCTCTCGCGCCCGGCGACCGAGGAGTCGCGCACGGTCGGCCTGCGACCGCTGGTGTGCCCCAACTGTGGCGGCAACCTGCCGGTGGAGCCGGAGGACGTGATCTTCTTCTGCGCCACGTGCAGTCGGGCCTGGCAGATCCACGGGGCCGACCTCACCGAGACCCCGCACGAGATCGCGCAGGTGACCTCGAAGGCCCCGCCCGCCGGCCGTCCCCTCGATCTCATCTACCTGCCATTCTGGCGCCTCGATCCCGCGGCGCCGAGCCCGGACGGCCCGGCGTGGGTGCCCGCATTCCGCTATCGCCGGCTCAAGGTCCTCCAGGATCTGGCCGCCCGGTTCTCCGCGAAACCGCCGGTGTACGAGCTCTGGACCGGCGAGCGTCCCACGGTACAGGGCTGCTTCTACGACGTCGAGGACGCGGTGCTGCTGGCCCGCTTCACCGCGGCGGGCCGACGCCGGGTCCCGGATGCGGTCAAGGCCGCGGCCAAGGACGAACCCGCGTTCCAGGGCGCGCGGCTGGCCTGGATTCCCTTCCACCACGAGGGGCAATCCCTGCTGGATCCCTTCGCCGGCCTTGCGCTCCAGGGAGGCTTGCTTGGCTAGAGCTACGGTCACCGCGACGGCGTCCCCCCGTGTCCATCGTCCCCTCTCCCTGGCCCGGGGCATCCTCCTGCTCCTGCTGGCGGGCGCGCTCGGCGTGGTCGGCTTTCACGCCACGCGATTCGCGCGCTCGTGCCTGACCCTGAACGGCGCGCGCGCCGCCATCGAGAGCCACGTCAAGAGCAGGCACGTGCGGCGAATGGCTCGCGTGCTGAAGACGGCGGATCGTGAGGTGCTGGCGTCGCGGATCGACGTGCACGTCACCGCGCTCACCTGCGGACCCAGCGTGCTCGGCGGCATGACCTGCCGGGCCCGCTACCTGGTCAACGGCCAGAGCACGGGGCTCGACGCGACCGACCACTACTTCCGGATCGGGTTCTCGGTCCTGGCGGGCTGGAAGGCGGACAGCGTGGTGGAGACGTCGGGACTGCGCTACTCGCTCACGCCCGGCCGCTGCTCCCTGACCATCGACGGACGGTAGCGGTGCAGGTCGGCGGCCGGCCGGCCGCGCCGGTGGCCGCGCCCCGCGCTCCGACCCGCCATCCAGGCCCCCGGCTTCCGCTCCGGCTCGTCGTGCGTGTCGTGTGATCCCAGGATCGGAAAGATCTCCCGAACGAGACCCTCGTACTCCTCCACCGTCTTCCGGTAGATGTCGAGACCGGGCACCAGGTGCAGGTCGAGCGTGACCGGCGTCAGGCCCACCGGCAGCGAGGAGACGTGAACCACCTGGAAGCAGGAGCGGCCGGACTGGGGTCGATCGGTCACGAGGATCTCGTATAGCTCCGGCCACTGCCGGGCCACCTCGGGCGAGCGTGAGGGCGAGTCCCGCCGCAGGTAGTCCTCCAGGTCCGCGCGGTACTTCACCTCGACGGCGACCAGGCGGTAGGAGTGATGGCCCAGGCTCGGCTCATCGAGGGCCCGCCACACCACGAAGTCCGGCATGAACTCGGAGCGGCCGGTCCGCACGAGCGCCGGCATCTGGGTCTCGCGACCGACCCGGGCCACCGTGTACTTCGCCCGCTTGAAGACCGCCTCGACCAGCGCCTCGGCCATCCGCCCCTTCAGCAGGCTGATCGGGTCCATGATCATCGCTGGGCGTCCGAGATCTTGACCGACAGCGCGCGGAGCCGCTCCAGCGTCTCCGGCCGGAGCATCGCGGCAAAGCCGGCCGGATCGGACTTGGCCCGATCGAGCGCCTCGCTCATGGCCCGGGGATCGCCGTTGGAGTTCCGGGTCAGGTCGGCGAACACATCGGCCGCGAGCCCGTAGACCTCCTGGACGAGCGCCGGGGACCCCGCCATCCCCTGCACCTGCCGGTCGACCTCGGCCGCGGCCGGGTCGCCGGCGATGATCTTGCCCCGCGAGGCCGGGTCGGCCAGCATGCGGAGCGTCGTCGCCAGGGCATCCGCGGAGGCGGGGTCGAGGGCCTGGGCGTGGGTCGGCGTGGCGGAGCACATCACGACGAGCAGGGCGGCGAGCGCGGCGGTGGCGAGTCGGGTGATCATGGCGTCCAGGGTCAGCAAGAGTCGGACCAGCCGCGAGGCCATGAAATCAGCGGGAATCCGCGCGGACGCCGGCCCGCCGCGGCGGTCGGCTGACAGACGATGTCAGGCCACCGGCCATCGGCGGTCACGGCTTGACCCGCCGAGCCCGGCGGAGAATAATCGCCGCGCGACACACCCCGCTCACCCCCACACCAGGAGGAGATTTTCGATGGCCACGACCGCTCACCGGGAAGAGATCTGGGTACCGGGCATGCCCGAGCCGATCAGCCACTTCGTTCACGTGGTTCGCGCCGGCCGGCTCGTCTTCGTGTCCGGCTGCGTGGCCAGCGACGACCATGGGCGCACGGTGGGCGGCAGCGACATCACCGCGCAGACCCGCCAGGTTCACGAGAACATCAAGCGCTGCCTGGCCGCCGCGGGGGCCACCTTCGCCGATGTCTGCAAGGTGACGGTCTACCTGAAGAACGTCGGCGACCGGGAGAAGGTCAACGCGGTGCGGAAGGAGTACTTCGGGGCGAGCCGACCCGCGAGCACCCTCATCGAGATCTCCCAGTTCGTCCGTCCGGATCTGCTCATCGAGGTCGAGGCCGTGGCGGTGCTGCCCGAGCGGCGCGCCGGCAGGCCGGCCCGCCGGAAGCCCGCGCGCCGCGCCGCGCCCCGGAAGGCACGCCGCCGCTGAGCCGCGCCGGCCGCGCGAGGCGTCGATTCTCACGCTTCAGACCGAGCCGGCACGGGCCTGCTCGCGCAGGGCGCGCTTGACGATCTTGCCCGAGCCGGTCTTCGGCAGCGTGGGCACGAACCGCACCGCCCGCGGCGCCTTGTAGACCGCCATCTCGGCGCGGCACCACTCGACGAGGTCGCGCTCGCTCGCGGTCGCGCCCGGCCGGCGCACCACGAAGGCCAGCACGTCCTCGCCTCGGTACGCGTCGGGCACGCCGACCACGCCGACCTCGGCCACCGCGGGGTGCCGGTACATGATGGCCTCGACCTCCGCCGGGAACACGCTGTAGCCGGAGGCCTTGATCAGATCCTTCTTGCGCTCCTCGATCGTGAAGTAGCCTTCCTCGTCCACCCGCCCGATGTCACCGGTCCGGAGCCAGCCGTCCGGGATGGCCTCGGCGGTCGCTTCCGGCCGGTGCCAGTAGCCCTTGGTGACCATCGGCCCGCGGATCGCGATCTCGCCGGACTCGCCCGGCGCCACCTCGGTCACCCCGTCTTCCAGGCTCACGATGCGCACCCCGGTGTACGGCAGCGGCACCCCGACCGTCCCGTAGCGCGGCCGGTGGGGCGGGTTCGAGTGGCTGGGCGCGGTGGTCTCGGTGAGCCCGTAGCCCTCCACCAGGCGATGCCCGGTGGTCGCCTCCCATCGCCGCGCGATCTCCGCGGGCACCGGCGCCCCGCCGGAGGCGCAGAGCCGGAGCGAGGTGAGGTCGTAGGTCGGCGTCGCCTCGTGGTTGAGGATGGCCACGTTGATGGTCGCGATCAGGGTCGTCACCGTGCACCGGTAACGCTGGATGGCGCGCAGCGCGGTCTCCACCTCGAAGCGATGGAGCGCCACCAGGGTGGCCCCGGTGTACGCCATCAGGTTCAGCTGCACCTCCATACCCGTGATGTGAAACCACGGGACGACGCCCAGGAGCACGTCGGCCGCGGTGATGCCGAAGAAGGCGCGGATCAGCTCGCAGTTGGCGGTGACGTTGCCGTGGGTCAGCTCCGCGCCCTTGGGGGCGCCGGTGGTGCCCGAGGTGTACTGGATCAGCGCGGTGTCGTGGCGCATGCGCGGCTCGGGCGTGCGGAGCGTGCCGCCCCCCGCGACGATCGTACCGAAGTCCTCCCAGCCGACCGCCCGCCGGGGCGCTTCCTCGAGCAGCGACGGAGGCAGGGGCAGCGTGGGCTCCGCCGGGAGGTAGTCCCGATAGGAAACGAGCACCGCGGTGTCGAGCGTGGTCCGCGCGCGGACACTCTCCACCACCTCACGGCCCACGGCGGCCGCCACGATGACCCGCGCCCCCGAGTCCTCGAGCTCGTGGCCCAGCTCGTGGGCCTTGTGCATGGGGTTGAGCGCGACCGTGATGGCCCCGACCTTGAGCGCGCCGAAGTGGGCCACCGCGAACTGGGGGCAGTTCTCCAGGTAGAGCGCGACCCGGTCGCCCGGGCCGACGCCGCGGCCGCGCAGCCAGCCCGCGAAGCGATCGCTCGCCTCGTCGAGCTCGGCGAACGAGATCTCGCGCCCGTAGAAGATCAGCGCCGCCTTGCGGGGGGAGCGCGCGGCGGTGGCCTTGAGCCGTGTCGACAGCGGCTCGTCGGGCAGGCGAATGCGCGTCTCGTCGACGCCGGGGGGCCAGTGCGCCTGCCAGATCCGATCCACGGCCCGGATACTACCACCGCGGTGACACCCCCCGCGTTGACACTCCCGGGATCGACGCGTAGCATCCTGGCCCACGATGCCGCGCCGGGGCCTCGTCGTCCTGCTCCTCCTGATCGCGACCTCACCGGTGCCCGCCCGCGCGCAGGAGGCGGAGCGTCTCGAGCCGGTGGTGGTCACCGCGACCCGCACCGAGCAGCCGATCGGCGAGGCGCCGGCCAGCGTGACCGTGCTCTCGCGCGACGACATCCGGCAGGGGGCGGGGCAGAGCCTCGACGACCTGCTCCGCCAGGTCCCCGGCTTCAGTCTCTTCCGCCGCTCGTCGAGCCTCGTGTCGCATCCCACCACCCAGGGCGTGTCGCTCCGCGGCATCGGGCCGAGCGGGGCGAGTCGCGCGCTCGTCTTGCTCGACGGGGTGCCGGTCAACGACCCGTTCGGCGGGTGGGTGTACTGGGACCGCATCCCGCTGCAGAGCGTGGAGCAGGTGGAGGTCGTGCGGGGTGGGGGCGCGAGCCTGTGGGGGAACTACGCGCTCGGCGGGGTGATCAACATCGTCACCCGCCGGCCCACCGAGCGCGCCGCCTCCTTCGAGGGCAGCTACGGGACCAACGACACCCACAACGTGGACCTGCTCCTCGCCGACGGGCTCGGGCCGTTCCGCCTGAGCCTCGAGGGCAGCCACTTCGCCACCGACGGCTACCCGGTGGTGAGCTCGGCGCGCCGCGGGACCATCGACGTCGACGCAGGCTCGTCGCACACCACCTTCAACGGGCGCGTCGAGCTGCAGGCCTCGCCGGATCTCTCCGTGTTCGTGCGCGGCAACTACTACGAGGAGAGCCGAGACAACGGCACTCGGCTGCAATTCAACAACACCGACGCGGGCTCCTTCGCGACGGGCGCGCGGGCGAGGACCGGCGACGGCAGCGAGTGGACCGCCACCGTGTTCACCGACTTCCAGGGCTTCCACAGCACCTTCTCGACCCAGGCCGCCGACCGCAACTCGGAGACCCTCGCCCTGGATCAGCGGGTCCCGACCACCTCGGTGGGCGCCGCGGCGACCTGGAGCCGCGCCTTCGGAGCCCATCGGATCCTGGCCGGCACCGACTTCCGCTGGATCGAGGGGGAAACCGACGAGCGGGTCTACGTGGCCGGGGCCTTCTCGCGCACCCGGGTGGCGGGCGGCCAGCAGCAGCTCTACGGCCTCTTCGTCCAGGATGTCTACACCCCGATCCCGCAGCTCGAGATCGTGGGCGGCATCCGCGGCGACTACTGGCGCGCCTACGACGCCTTCCGGCGCGATACCCCGCCCCCCGCGGGCGTCCCCGCGCGCCAGACCTTCTCCGACATCGACCGCATGGGCGCGAGCCCGCGGCTGGCGCTCCTCTATCACGCCACGCCCTCCACCGACCTGCGCGCCTCCGTCTACCAGGGCTTTCGGGTCCCGACCATCAACGAGCTGTACCGGGTCTTCCGCGTGCGCAACGACGTCACCGTCGCCAACGAGCATCTCCGCCCCGAGCGTCTCACCGGCGGCGAGCTCGGGGTGGCGCAGCGAGTGGGGCCGCTCGAGGCGCGGGCCACCGCGTTCTGGAACGACGTGCGGGACCTGGTCATCAACGTGACCCAGGTCAACCGGCTGCCCGATTGCCCGGCCGGGACGTTCTGCCGCCAGCGACAGAACGTGGACCTGGCCCGCATCCGCGGCATCGAGACCGAGCTCGAGCTGCGACCGGCGCGCGACTGGCGGATCATCGGCAGCTACACCTACACCGACACCGAGGTCATTGACTCTCCGCAGCAGCGGAGCCTCGAGGGCAAGCGCCTGGCCCAGGTGGCCCGTCACGGCGCCGCGCTCACCGTGCGCTACGACAACCCCGCGCTGTTCACCGCCGCAGTCAGCGCACGGTACGTGGGGAAGCAGTTCGAGGACGACGTCAATACCCTGCTGCTCGGCAGCTATGTGCTGGTCGATCTCTTCGTCTCGCGTCGGGTGACCAAGTGGGCCGAGGTCTTCGTCGCCGTCGAGAACCTCCTCGACACCACGTACTCCACCGGCCGCACCACCGACGGCGTGGTGTCCATCGGGGCGCCGTTCATGGCCCACGGCGGCATCCGTCTGCAGTTCTGATGAGCGCGGTGAGGATCCGGCTGGGCCGGCTCGTCTTCGCGGCGCGCTGGGAGGACGTGGGGGCGCCGCGCACCTGCGCCGCGTTCCGGCGGCTCCTGCCCTACCGTCAGCGCATCATCCAGGCGCGCTGGAGCGGCGAGGCCGGCTGGATCCCGCTCGGCGACTTCGACCTCGGGGTGGGCGCCGAGAACGCCACGAGCGACCCGGCGCCCGGCGCGCTTCTCTTCTACCCGGGCGGGATCAGCGAGACCGAGATCCTGTTCCCCTACGGAACCACGCGCTTCGCCAGCGTCAAGGGACCGCTGGCCGGCAACCACTTCCTCACGATCGTGGAGGGGCGCGAGCGCCTCGGGGAGGTGGGGCGCCTGCTCTGCTGGGAGGGGGCCCAGGACATCAGCTTCGAGGCGTAGCCACCCCGGCGTCGGGACGCTCCGGCCGAGCCCGCCAGGCCTTCACCATCTCGTCGCCGCGCGCGACCTGCTCCGGGGTCAGCTGGGCCCTGATCGCGTCGCGGGCCTGGCGCGCGGTATCCGCCTCCTTGCCGAGCAGGCCCCGCGCCGCGAGCGCAAACCACTGGTAGGCGAGCACCGGGTCGCGGTCGACGCCCTGGCCGTTCGCGTAGCGCACACCCAGGTT